>NZ_JBVVQN010000003.1:0-141162 GCF_055811075.1 Mesorhizobium sp. WSM4820
TCAAATCCTGTCCCCGCAACCAAATCCACAAAACGGCCCGCATCACGCGGGCCGTTTTGCGTTTGCAGCCTGGCGCGCACGCCTTCTCCGGCGCGGAAGCGATCAGGCGGTCGAGTTCAGGTCGCCAACGGAGCCGTTCGATTGCCGGAAGTGACGAAAGCGCCGCGATAGATGTTATCCATGGAACAATCATGCCTGCAGGCCGGGTCCGAAGGTTTGGTGGTAGATCGCCTCGATCCGCTCCGCCTCGTCATCCGTTAGAGCGGCGAATTCCCTTTCACGGGCGCGGTTCGAAAGGCGGCCGCCGTTCTGATGAAGCAAGCGAAAGAGCAGATCGGTTAGACGCTCGGGCATGTCGATGAAGGCATCGACCTGCTGCCGGAACTGATCGTAGCGGCGCAGGAAGGCGGTCTCGTCGGGAATATCCTTTTCTATCGTCCGCCGGACGCAGGCGTAGAGAAATTCGGCGTGGGGCGTCGCGTCGAAGAAGCGGTAGAAATCCCCAGTGTCGTTCAGGACGCGGACATTGAATTGCGGCGTCGGCTGCCATTCGATCAGCGGCAGCAGGCGCTGCGAATAACTCTCAAGCACGCCCCGGTACTCGTCGATTTTCTCCAGTATCGCGGCCGAAACAGGGGACACTACTCCTCGCGGGGTGAAGCCGCGCGCGGCAAGGACATGATGGATCAGGTAGCGGTGAATGCGGCCGTTTCCATCTTCGAACGGGTGGATGTAGACGAATCCGAATGCGAGGATCGCCGCAACGATGACCGCATCGAGGCTTTGGGCGGGGCCGCGGTCGAACGCGACCATGCCGTCGATCAACGAGTCCAGGTCCTCGGGCCGGGCGCTGATGTGATCGGGCAGCGGCATGCGGTTGTCGCGGTCATGCCCGCCGACGAAGCTGCCCTCCTGCCGGAAGCCGAGCTTCACGAAGCGGGCATCGCCGAGCACGATCCTTTGCAGGCGCAGCAGTTCATCGCGGTCAAGCGGCTGACGACCGGCCTCGCCGATGGCGCGGCCCCAGCGCTGGATGCGGTCCTGCGGCGGACGCTCGCCCTCTATCGCATAGCTTGATCGCGAGTCCTTGAGCAGAAGGAAAGCGGCCGTCCGAGCAAGCAGGTCGCGCGGCACGTTCGCGACGATCGCCTGCGCACGCCGAGGCAGGTCGAGGCCGATGAATTCTTCAAGGGCTTTGGTGCGGAACACGAGCGGGCAGAAATACGGCGTGCCGGGCAGGTTGTCCTTCACGCGGTAGCGCGGAGCGGTCTTGCCCTGCGCCGCCCATTGCAGTTCGGGGTCGACAACAGGAACATAGCGTCCGGCGGTCGCGTCGGGGAGATCGAGGCGCGTGTTCGTCAGCCACTCATAGAGAAACCAGATCCGGCGGGCGTAGCTGCCGGTCGGGCTTTTGCGAACAAGCGCTTCAATCGGTGCGGTTTCGGTCGCCAGAAACAGCCGCTTGAGGATTGCTAGGTCCAGTCCTTCGTATTTGAGAGCGAAGGTCAAGTGGCCTTCAAGGGTTGAATGCGGCGCATGCCGGGGCGTCATGATGCGCCAGCCGTCCCGCTCGGTGATGCGGTGATGCTCGCCGGTGGCGGAGAGAGTCCGCGGCAGAGGCACGGCAAGCCCATAGGCCCCGATCAGCGCGCTGTAGCCGGCAAGAGTCGCGGTTTCAGGAAGGCGCAGTTCCTGAAAAACGTTCACCGGCCCTGAAAATTGATGCTCCTGCGGAGCAGCCATGAAAACCGTCCCTCGCGTTCGAATTTTGGTACGGTCCACCAAAATCCCTGAAAAATGATTCTAACTTATGAAAAATGATGCGTCAAATGCGTATCTCGCGAAAAGTGATTCTGAGGGTAGCTGAAAAACTGCTTGAAAATACTTTTTGCTGCTGGTCGGGTTCGTCTATTCAGCCCGCGCCTCTACCGCAGGCTTTCCAACTCGCGGATGCGTTTGGCGCCGTCGGCCTCGAGCTGCCGGGTGACGGCGCCGATCAGCGTTTCGGCCACGACGAAAAGGGCCGCCGAAGAATCCCAGGCCGAGGGCACGGCGGTGCGCCCGGCGATGACATGCCGGGCAAAGCGGGCGATTGGCGACAGCCACTGGTCGGTGAACAGCACGATCTGCACGCCGCGCTGGTGTGCCGTCTCGGCGAAGCGGACCAGGCTGTCCTGGTAGCGCCTGATGTCGAAGATCACCAGCACGTCGCGCTTGCCCATGTCGATCAGCCGATCGCGCCAGACGCTTTCCTGTCCGGCGAGGTGAAAGACGTTGGGCTGGATGATGGCCAGGTGGGCGGCCATGTAGCGCGCCAGCGGATCGGTGAAGCGGCCGCCGATCAGGAAGGTTTTGCCGCGTCGGTCGGCAAGCTTTGCGACGATGTCGGCAAGCTGCTTGTCGGACAGGTGCCTGAACGTTTCGCGCATGTTGTCGAGCGTCGCCTCCAGCATCGGCGACACCGCGCCGCCGTTCGGCGATGGCGGGTTGAGAGTGCGCGATGCCGGCGACTGCAGTTGCGCCGCGAGTTCGTCCTGCAGCGCCGACTGGAATTCCGGGTAGTTCTGGAAGCCGAGGCGGGCGACGAAACGCAGGATCGTCGGCGAGGAGACGCCAGCGGCAGCTGAGAATTCGGCGACCGTCTTCAGGCCGATCAGCGGATAGCTGGCGATCAGCGTCTGCGCTGCGCGGCGCTCGCCCGCCGGCATCGTGCCGATGCGGTCCGAGATCAGTTCGGCAATGCTCGAAATCATCTTTTCCCCATGCCCGGCCGTTTTGCCGAAATCGCATTTGACCCGAAATCGCGTTTGACAAAGCCGGACAAACTGTATGAAATCATCCACAGGGACGCAATGAGGCAAAATACGTAACATACGATACAGCGCTCCCCGGGGACGACAGGATAATGGAGACAGCACGGCCCGCCAGCCTTGCATCGCCTGAAGCCGTAGGGGTGACGAACCCCGGCGGATCGAGCCCTTTCGTGCTGACCTGCGACCACGCCTCCAATTTCCTGCCGCCGGAATTCGGAACGCTCGGACTTGCTGCCAAAGAGCTTTCCCGCCACATCGCCTGGGATCCCGGCGCGTTGCCGGTGGCCCGCCGCATGGCCGCGGCGCTTGACGCGACGCTGGTCGAGACCCGCATTTCGCGGCTTGTCATCGACTGCAACCGCCCGCTCGACGCACCCGATCTGGTGCCGCCGGTCAGCGAGACCACAACCATTCCGGGCAATGCCGGCCTGTCGCAAAAGCAGCGCGCCGCGCGCATCGCCCTGTCCTGGCAACCTTTTCACGATGCGGTCGCTGACATCATCGACACAAGACTGGCGCGCGGGCTCGAGACGCGGCTGGTTTCAATCCATTCCTTCAACCCGGTCTACAACGGCAAGAGCCGGCCCTGGCACATCGGCGTCATCCATGACGAGGATCGTCGGCTGGCAGCGCCGCTCGTCGCCGCGCTGCAGCGGCTCGCCGGCGTCACAGTCGGCATCAACGAACCCTATTCGCCGGCCGACCGTGTCTATTTCACGCTGGAACGGCACGCGCGCCCGCGGGAGCTACTCTGCGCGATGATCGAAATCCGCAACGACGAAATATCCGACGAAGCCGGGCAGCGAAAATGGGCGGATCTGCTCGCGGGGATTTTTTCCGATCTCGAGCCGTCATCCGGATCCCAGGGATCTGGCCGGGGCGGGCTCGGCCATCCGGTGGAACCGGTCAACTGACAAGAAGAAGGGGACTTTCAAATGGCAGGCGGTAATACGAAGCAAGTTGGCAGCGTCGCATACGCGAAGCGCGACAAATCTTATTTCGAGGACCGGCAACTGGTGCGTCACGCCAATGTCTGGCATCTGTGGGCGCTCGGCGTCGGCGCCGTCATATCCGGGCATTTTTCGGGCTGGAATTTCGGATTCGGGACAGGCGGCTGGGGCGGCATGCTGGTGGCCGGCATCATCATCGCCATCATGTATGTCGGCCTCGTCTTCTCGATCGCCGAGATGAGCCCGGCTTTGCCGCACACCGGCGCTGCCTACTCCTTCGCCCGGACGGCGATGGGGCCGTGGGGCGGCTTCATCACCGGGCTTTGCGAAAACGTCGAGTATGTGGTGACGCCCGCCGTCATCGCCTTCTTCATCGGCTCCTATATGGGAGGCATCTGGTCGGTCGCCTTTCCCGACTCCAGCGTCTGGCCACCACTCTGGTGGCTGGTGACCTATGGGCTGTTCCTGGCGTTGAATATTTTCGGCGTCGCGCTGTCCTTCCGCGTCACCCTGATCGTCACGCTGCTGTCGCTGGCCGTGCTGATCGTGTTCTGGATCAGCGCCATCCCGAGCATGGACTTTTCGCGCTGGGCGCTGAACATCGGCGTCGGTCCGGACGGAGCGGCGATGGAGCTTCCCGAAGGCAATGGCTCGATGTTCCCGTTCGGCTTGTCGGGCGTGCTGGCAACGTTGCCTTTTGCGGTGTGGCTGTTCCTGGCGATCGAGCAGCTACCGTTGGCGGCGGAAGAATCGGTCGACCCGAAGCGCGACATGCCGCGCGGCATTATCGCCGGCATGCTGACGCTGATGGTCTCGGCCTTCATGATCGTGCTGCTCAACCCGTCGGTCGTCGGCGTTGGTTCGTTCAAGCTCGCGACTTCCGGCGAGCCTCTGCTTGACGGGTTCCGGGCGATTTATGGCGACTCGGGCGCAGTGCTGCTTGGCGTCATCGCGTTGATTGGATTGATCGCAAGCTTCCACACCATCATCTTCGCCATGGGCCGCCAGGTCTATTCGCTGAGCCGCGCCGGCTATTTCCCGTCGGCGCTGTCGGTGACCCACAAATCGTACAAGACGCCGTATGTGGCGATGTTTGCGGGCGCCATCGTCGGCTTCGGCATCATGCTGATCATGTGGTTCGCGCTTGGCGGCGCCACGGCCGGTTCGCTCATCGGCTCGGTGTTGCTGAATATGGCGGTGTTCGGCGCGATGTTCTCCTACATCCTGCAGGCGGTGTCCTTCATCCTGCTGCGCCAGAACCAGCCGAACATGGAACGTCCCTATCGCAGCCCGCTCGGCGTCCCGGGCGCCGTGCTGACGATCATCATCGGCGTGGTCACCCTGCTCTACCAGATTCAGGACGCGAACTTCACCAAGGGCGTGGTCTGGGTGGCGCTGTGGTTCGCCATCGCGATCGTCTATTTCGGGCTGGTCGGCCGTCACAAGCTGATCCTGTCGCCGGAAGAAGAGTTCGCGCTGGAGCACGCGCAGAAAGCCTAACTCTGCCTCGGACCTCAAGAAACACCCGGCCGCTTCCTGCGGCCGGGTCCAGAGTTGAACTCTCGAAGCGCCACAAAGGCGGCGGAGCTTGCAAGAATGGCCGGAAATTTCTCGTTCGATCAGTTGAAAAAGGCGGTCTCCAGCGGTGAGGTCGACACCGTGCTGGCGTGCATTGTCGACATGCAGGGGCGGCTGGCGGGAAAGCGGTTCCTGGCACAGTATTTCGTCGATTCCGCCCATGACGAGACGCATGGCTGCAACTATCTCCTGGCCGCCGACATCGATATGGAACCGGTGCCCGGCTACAGGGCGGCGAGCTGGTCGAAAGGCTATGGCGACTTCGTCATGAAGCCGGATCTGTCGACGCTGCGGCGCATTCCATGGCTGGAAAAGACGGCGCTGGTGATCTGCGACGTGCTCGACCACCACACCCATGACGACCTGCCGCATTCGCCGCGCGCCATCCTGAAGAAGCAGGTCAGGCGGCTGAGCGAACGCGGCTATCTCGGCTATTTCGCCTCCGAGCTCGAATTCTATCTGTTCAGCGAAACCTACGATTCCGCCCGCAAGAAGCACTGGCAGGGCCTCGACACAGCCTCGCCCTATATCGGCGACTACCAGATCGGCATCACCACCAAGGAAGAAGGCGTCATGCGCCGGCTGCGCAACGAGATGCAGGCGGCCGGCATTCCGATCGAGAACTCCAAGGGCGAGTGGGGTCCGGGCCAGGAAGAAATCAATGTCCGCTATGCCGAGGCGCTCGAGATGGCCGACCGCCACGTCATCCTGAAGAACGGCGCCAAGGAAATCGCCGAGTCCGAAGGCAAGGCGGTCTCGTTCATGGCCAAGTACAATTACGGGCTGGCCGGCAATTCCAGCCATATCCACAATTCGCTGTGGAGCGCCGACGGCGAGACGCCGCTTTTTTACGACAGAAAGGCCGAATGGACACTGTCGACGCTCGGCCAGCAATGGGCGGCGGGCCAGCTCAAATATGCCAGGGAATTCACCTGGTTCCTGGCGCCCTACGTCAACTCCTACAAGCGCTTCCAGGCCGGCACCTTCGCGCCGACTAAGATCATGTGGAGCGAGGACAACCGCACCGCCGGTTTCCGCCTGTGCGGCGAGGGCACCAAGGGCATCCGCATGGAATGCCGCATCGGCGGCGCCGACCTAAACCCCTATCTCGCCTTCGCCGCGCTGATCGCGGCCGGCCTTGCCGGCATCGATGAAAAGCTTGAACTGCAAAAACCCTTCGTCGGCGATGCCTATCAGGCCTCGCAGCTGCCGGAAATTCCGAAGACCTTGCGAGACGCCACCGAGACGCTGGCAAAATCGGAGATGCTGAAGCAGGCGCTCGGCGACGGCGTGCTCGAGCATTATGTTCATACGGCGCACTGGGAGCAGTTCGAATACGACCGCCGCATTACCGATTGGGAACTGCACAGGGGGTTCGAGCGTTATTAGAAAGATAGTAAGATACTGTTAATACCTTGACCGAAAATGCTGCTTGAGCTAGGTTGTGCGATGACCGAAGGAACCAAATACCATCCGCTTTTCGAGTATCTCCTGTTCTCGGGCCAGGGCCAGATGTCGATGAGCTTCGCAGAGATCGAGCAAGTTATCGGTGGCCGCTTGCCGCCGTCGGCACGACAGCGGGAGGAATGGTGGGCGAACAGCCCGAGCGGGCACAGCCAGGCGCGCGCTTGGTTGCGCGCAAACTACCGGGCATCTCGTGTCGATCTTGCGAACGAGCGGGTGGATTTCAAACTGGAGGGATGGCCCGAAGGTTATCGAAAGCCGAATATGGCTACCACAGACAAGACTCGTTCAGGAATGGCGGAACAAGCGCAAGCCAGCTACGAACTTCCGCAGGGAAATACCGACCATCCTCTTTTCGGCATATGGACGGGCAAGGTCACGCTTCTCCAAGGACATGATTACACGAGGCCGGCCTTTGAGCCTGACGTGCTGCCGTGATGCACAGGCTGCTGCTCGACACTTGCGCGATCATATGGATAGCGTTGAACGAGCCAATCACGCCGGAAGCCAAGATTGCCATCAACAGCGCCGCGGCTGTTGACGAGAAGGTCCGGGTTTCCCCCATTTCGGCCTGGGAGTTGGGCCTGCTGAGCGCCAAGGGCCGGTTGGCGGCAGCAAAGTCGCCAGCAAGCATTTTTGGGGAAGTGATCGCCACGCCAGGCATCAAGGTCGAGGCTCTTTCGCCGGAATTGTTGATTGAATCGTCTTTCTTGCCTGGATCGTTCCACGGCGATCCGGCGGATAGGATATTGATCGCAACAGCGCGGGCGTTCGATTTGACGCTCGTGACGCGCGATCAGTCAATACTGGATTATGCAAGAGCCGGGCATGTTCGCGCCCTTGCCTGCTGACGCTTTGCCTTCGATATATGGAGACGCCCACTTGGAAACCGTAAAACTCAAATCCCCCGTCGATGGTTCGATCTATGCCGAACGGCCCATCGCCACGGACCAGGCGATCAATGCCGCGGTCGAGCGTGCCAAGGCGGCGCAGGAGAAATGGGCCGAGACGCCGATCGTCGAGCGCGGCAAGTACATGCTCGCCATGCTGGAAGCGCTGGTCGCCATGACCGACGAGATCGTGCCGGAGATCGCCTGGCAGATGGGCCGCCCGGTGCGCTATGGCGGCGAGTTCGGCGGCGTCAGGGAACGCACCAGCTACATGGTCGAGATTGCGGAAGCGGCACTCAAGCCGGTGATGGCCTCCAATCCCAAGGATGGGTTTCGCCGCTATGTGAAGAAGGTGCCGCTCGGCGTGATCCTGGTGATCGCGCCGTGGAACTATCCCTATCTCACCGCCGTCAACACGATCGTGCCGGCGCTGATGGCCGGCAGCGCCGTCATCCTCAAGCATGCGGCGCAGACGCTTCTGGTCGGCGAACGCTTTCAACAGGCGTTCGACAAAGCAGGCCTGCCCAAGGGTCTGTTCCAGAACCTCGTCATGAACCATGCGCAGACCGAAAAACTGCTCGGCTCGGGCAAGATCGACCATGTCAATTTCACCGGCTCGGTCGCCGGCGGCCGCGCCATCGAAAAGGCCGCAGCGGGCACCTTCATGACGCTCGGCCTTGAACTCGGCGGCAAGGATCCGGCCTATGTCCTGGCCGACGCAAAGATCGACCATGCCGTCGCCAACCTGGTCGACGGCGCCTTCTACAATTCCGGCCAGTGCTGCTGCGGCATCGAGCGCGTCTATGTCCACGAGAAGGTCTATGACGAATTCGTCGAAGGCTTCATCGCCGAAACCAGGAACTACGTCGTCGGCAACCCGCTCGACCAGGCGACGACGATGGGGCCGATGGCCCAGGCGCGCTTTGCCGACCTGATCCGCGAGCAGAAGGCCGAGGCCCTGCGCAAGGGCGCCAGGGCGCATATCAACATGAAGCTGGCCAATGACGAGCCGGGCTCGCCCTATCTGGCGCCGGAAGTGCTGACCGAAGTCGATCACCAGATGAGCGTCATGCGCGAGGAGAGCTTTGGGCCGATCGTCGGCATCATGAAGGTGCGCAACGACGAGGAGGCGATCGCGCTGATGAACGACAGCCCCTACGGGCTGACGGCCTCGATCTGGACGCGCGACACCGAGCATGCGGCGGCGATCGGTGATCGCGTCGAGACCGGCACCGTGTTCATGAACCGCTGCGACTATCTCGATCCGGCGCTGGTCTGGACCGGCGTCAAGGACACCGGCAAGGGCGCGGCGCTGTCGGCCATCGGCTACGACAATCTGACGAGGCCGAAGTCATATCATCTGCGTAAAGCCATCTGATATTTTTGAAAGACAGAAATGACAAAATTGATTTCCAAATGGAACTATCCGACAACCGTGCGCTTCGGCGCGGGGCGCATCAAGGAATTGCCTGATGTGCTTGAAGCCACCGGCATCAAGCGGCCGCTGTTCGTCACCGATCCGGGGCTGGCCAAACTTCCGGTCGTCGCTTCGACGTTGAAGATCCTCGACGATGCCAAGGTACCCTATGGCGTATTTTCCGAGGTCAAGCCGAACCCGGTGGACTCCAACCTGATCGCCGGCATTGCGGTGTTCAAGCAGGGCAAGCATGACGGCGTCATCGCCTTCGGTGGCGGCTCGGCGCTCGACCTCGGCAAGCTGATCGCTTTTCAGGCCGGCCAGACGCGGCCGGTCTGGGATTTCGAGGATATCGGCGACTGGTGGACGCGCGCCAACGCCGACGCGATCGCACCGATCATCGCCGTGCCGACCACGGCCGGCACCGGCTCGGAAGTCGGCCGCGCCGGCGTCATCACCAATGAAGCGACCCACACCAAGAAGGTGATCTTCCATCCGAAACTTTTGCCGGCCATCGTCATCGCCGATCCGGAACTGTCGGTCGGCATGCCCGGCTTCATCACCGCCGGCACCGGCATGGATGCGCTCGCCCATTGCCTCGAGGCTTATTGCGCGCCGGGCTATCATCCGATGGCCGACGGCATCGCAGTCGAAGGCGTGCGGCTGGTCTTCGAAAACTTGCCGAAAGCCTATGCCAACGGCAAGGATCTTGTCGCCCGCGCCCACATGATGAGCGCGGCCGCGATGGGCGCCGCCGCCTTCCAGAAAGGGCTGGGCGCCATCCACTCGCTGTCGCATCCGATCGGCGCGCTCTACGACACCCATCACGGCATGACCAACGCCGTGTTCATGCCTTATGTGCTGGCCTTCAACCGCGACGCCATCGAGGCGCGCATCGCCCGGCTCGCGGCTTATTGCGGCATCAAGGGCGGCTTCGACGGCTTCGCCAAGGCCGTCATCAAGCTGCGCAAGGAATTGAAGGTGCCGCACGCGCTGCCGGGCCTGATCCAGGGGCTCGACATGGACAAGAAGCGCAAGGGCCTGATCGCCGATATGGCGGTGGTCGATCCGACCGCTGGCGGCAACCCGGTCAAGCTGACCAGGAAGGCGGCGCTGACGCTGCTCGAAAACGCCATTGCCGGCACCGCCTGACACAGTATTCGCGCCGGAAACTGATCCGGGAAATTAAGGGCAAAGAAAGGGGGAAAGATGAAAGGTAAGACCGAAATTCGTTAGCCGGAAAAATAGTCGCGAAGCGATTGCTACAGCCGGTTAAAAAGAGTTTACTTTTTCGTACTGCAGGGCATCGCTTTCACAAACCATTCATCGGGCTGTCACACGAAAACGATACCGCATCGCAGGCGTCCAACGGCGTCAGTTCAACGGAGAGAACACATGTTCAAATTCACGGGAAAAGTACTTTCCCTTACGGCCGTCGCCCTGATGGCGACCTCTGCCATCTCGTCGGCGCAGTCCATGGATGAACTGATCGCCGCCGCCAAGGCGGAAGGCCAGCTCACCACCATCGCACTGCCGCACAGCTGGTGCGGCTATGGCGACGTCATCGCCGGCTTCAAGGCGAAGTATCCGGAAATCACCGTCAACGAGCTCAATCCCGATGCCGGCTCCGGCGACGAGATCGAGGCGATCAAGGCCAACAAGGACAATAAGGGCCCGCAGGCGCCGGATGTCATCGACGTCGGCCTTTCCTTCGGCCCGTCCGCCAAGGCAGACGGCCTGGTCCAACCCTACAAGGTGTCGACCTGGGATACGATCCCTGACAGCGCCAAGGATGCCGATGGCTATTGGTATGGCGACTACTACGGCGTGCTCGCCTTCGGCGTGAACAAGGCCGTCGTGCAGAACGCGCCACAGGACTGGGCTGACCTGATGAAGCCGGAGTATGCCAATTCGGTGGCGCTCGCCGGTGACCCGCGCTCGTCCAACAACGCGGTCATGTCGGTTTACGCTTCGGGCCTCGCGGCTGGCGGTACCGGCGGCCAGGATGCCGCCGCCAAGGGTCTGCAGTTCTTCAAGCAGCTCAACGATGCCGGCAACTTCGTGCCGGTCGACGGTGAAGCGGCAGCTGTCGCCCAGGGCACGACACCGATCGTGATGAACTGGGACTACAACCTGCTCGCCATGCGCGACAAGATGGCCGGCAATCCGGAAATCGAAATCGTCGTGCCAAAGAGCGCGGTGGTGGCTGGCGTCTACGTGCAGGCGATCAGCGCCTATGCGCCGCATCCGAACGCCGCCAAGCTGTGGATGGAGTATCTCTACTCGGACGAAGGCCAGCTCGGCTGGCTGAAGGGCTACTGCCACCCGATCCGCTTCAACGACCTTGCCAAGAAGGGCGTGATCCCGAAGGAGATGCTGGACAAGCTGCCGGCCGCCGAGAACTACGAAAAGGCGATCTTCCCAACCCTGGAGGAGCAGAACGCCGCCAAGAAGGAAATCAGCACGAACTGGGATGCCATCGTTGGCGCCGTCGTGAAATAGTTCCATAGGGCGCCGGGCCGGTTCGCCGGCCGGCGCCCTATGCCAAGTTCGGGAAGTCCATGGCAGACTCCACACTATCCCAGACAGCCCGCGTCAGCCCTGGCGCGCCGGAGATCAGCCGCCTTCGGCTGCCACTGCATTGGTTGGGCGTAGCGCCGTTCTTCGTTTTCGCACTGCTCTTTCTGATCTTGCCCACGGTAGGGCTGATCGCCGGCGCGTTCAAAAATGCAGCCGGCGACTATACGCTCGACAACATCATAGCGTTGTCGCAACCCAAGCTCGCAGCCGCCTATTGGGTCTCCATTCAGATCAGCTTTGTTTCTGCGGTGCTTGGCGCCCTGATTGGCCTGGCGATGGCCGTGGCAGTGATTCGCGGCGGCCTGCCGTCGTGGCTGCGCTCGGCGACCTTGACCTTCTCGGGCGTCGCCTCCAATTTCGCCGGCGTGCCGCTGGCATTCTCGTTCATCGCGACGCTGGGTCGGCTCGGCGTGGCGACGATCCTGTTGCGAGACATTTTCGGCATCAACATCTATTCGCTCGGCTTCAGTATTTTTTCGTTTTGGGGCCTGATCCTCACCTACCTCTATTTCCAGATTCCATTGATGATCGTCATCATCACGCCGGCGGTCGATGGGCTGAAGAAGGAATGGGGCGAAGCTGCCGCCACGCTCGGCGCAACCAATTGGCAATATTGGCGCATGGTGGTGATCCCGGTGTTATGGCCGAGTTTTCTCGGCACCACGGTCCTGCTTTTTGCCAACGCGTTCGGCGCGGTCGCAACGGCCTATGCACTGACGGGGCCGTCACTCAACATCGTGCCCATCCAGCTGTTCGCGCAGATTCGCGGCGACGTGCTTTACAATCCGAATCTAGGCTATGCGCTTGCATTCGGCATGATCGTCATCACCGGCCTGGCCAATCTCTTCTACATCTTGTTCCAACGGCGAGCCGAACGGTGGCTGAAATGAAGCAAGGCAGCCGTTTTTGGGCCTGGCTGGTTTTTGGCGTGGGAACCACCTATTTTATCTTGCCGCTGTTGGCGACCTTCGAATTTTCCTTGCGTAAGCGGCGAGGGGAATACTCCTTTGACGCCTACCGCTCGGTCTTCGGAGATCCGAATTTCCAGGCGACATTTACCTATTCCGTCGTTGTGGCGGTCTTCACCATCCTCTTGGGCGTGCTCCTCGTCGTACCGACGGCCTACTGGATACGGCTGCGGCTACCGCATCTGCGGCCGGTCGTAGAGTTCATCACCCTGCTGCCGCTGGTTATCCCCGCCATCGTCATCGTCTTCGGCTACATCAGGATGTTCGGTTCGAATTCGACGTTGCCTTTTCTGGCGACAGCACGCGGCGCCGATGCTCTGCTGGTCATCGGCTATGCAGTGCTGGCGCTGCCTTATATGTACCGGGCGGTGGATACCGGTCTCAGGACCATCGACGTCAGAACGCTCACCGAAGCCGCACAAATCCTCGGCGCCGGCTGGACCACCATCATCGCCCGCATCATCCTGCCGAACGTGCTGATCGCCGTGTTGTCCGGCGCGTTCCTGAGTTTTGCCATCGTCATCGGCGAGTTCACCATGGCGTCGCTGCTGAATCGCCCGGCGTTCGGCCCCTATCTGCAGAACATCGGCGCCAACAGCGCCTATGAGCCATCGGCACTGGCGCTCATTTCGTTCGCCATCACCTGGGGCTGCATGTCGCTGATCCAGATCCTGTCGCGTTTTGCGCCGCGATCGGCGAACCGGCCAAACTGATCGAAAAAGTACTGACCGAAAGAAAAGCCATGGCCGAGCCATTCCTCTCCATTCAGCAGGTTCGAAAAGCCTTCGGCGCCACCACCGTCGTCCAGGATTTCAACCTCGACGTCGAGCCGGGCGAATTCGTCTCCTTCCTCGGGCCGTCGGGCTGCGGCAAGACGACGGTGCTGCGCATGGTCGCCGGCTTCGAGGAGCCGAGCGCCGGCAAGATAGTCGTCGCCGGCAAGGACATCACCCGGCTCAAGCCCAACCAGCGCAATGTCGGCATGGTGTTCCAGGCCTATGCGCTGTTTCCGAACCTGACGGTGGCGCAGAACATCGGTTTTGGGCTGAAGGTCGCGGGCATGCCAAAGGCCGATGCCGACAGGCGCGTTGCCGAGATGCTCGACCTCATCAAGCTGCCTCAGATGGGCGACCGCTATCCTTATCAGCTCTCCGGCGGCCAGCAGCAGCGCATCGCGCTGGCGCGGGCGATTGCGCCAAAGCCGAAGCTACTGCTGCTCGACGAACCGCTGTCGGCGCTCGACGCCAAGGTGCGCGTGTCGCTGCGCGAGGAAATCCGCTCGATCCAGAAGAAGCTCGGCATCACCACCGTCTTCGTCACCCACGACCAGGAAGAGGCGCTGTCGATCTCCGACCGCATCGCCGTCATGTATGGCGGCAAGGCCGAGCAGGTCGGCACGCCGTTCGAGATCTACAACCGGCCGGCGACCAAGTTCGTCGCCAATTTCGTCGGCACGCTGAACGTGCTCGAAGGCACCGTCACCGATGCAGCCTCGGGCAAGGTGCGCGTCAATTCGCAAGAGGTCTCGCTGCGGGGAAAGCTAAACGGCTCCAAGTCCGGCGACACGCTGTCGCTGGCGCTGCGGCCCGAGGCGATTTCGCTCGGCCGCCATCCCGGCCGCGACTCCAGTCTTTCGGGCGAGATCACCGAAGTGCATTTCCTCGGCTCGGTCATCCGGGTTCGCGTCGGCATCGGCGGCAGCACGGTGTCGCTCGACACGTTCAACAGCCCGGCCTCGCCGCCGCCCGCTGTCGGCGAGAAGGCCGAGATTTCGTTTTCGTCGGGCGACATGCTTGTGCTGCATTAGGGGCGGAGTGAATGGTGAATAGTGAATAGCAAGAAGGCGCTTTACGCGCCGAGATTTCTCTGCAAGCGACCATTCACCATTCACCATTCACCATTCACCATTCACCATTCACCAGCCAAAGCCGTCGCCGTTTTTTTGCCTGCCAATCGCCCGGCTTCGCCGCTACGATAAGGCATGGCGCTTTTCGAGCTGACCCTTGTTCTCCTGCTGATCGCTGTCGCGTTGACGGCGTTGTCGCGGCGTCTCCAGGTTCCCTATCCGTCGTTGCTGGCGTTGGCAGGCGCGGGCATCGCCTTTCTGCCGTTTGCGCCGACTATCGAGATCGATCCCGAGCTGGCGCTCGCCCTGTTCATCGCGCCGGTGCTTCTCGACGCGGCCTACGACACGTCGCTGCGCGATCTCAATCGCTACAGACTGCCGCTCGTCCTGCTGGCACTGGGCGCCGTCGTTTTCACCACCGCTGCCGTGGCGCTCGTCGGATGGACAATGGCAAGCCTGCCGATCGCTGCGGCCATTGCCCTTGGCGCGATCGTGGCGCCGCCCGATGCCGTGGCGGCGTCGGCCGTGCTTGGACAGTTCAAGGTGCCGCACCGCGTCACCGCGATCCTGCAAGGCGAAAGCCTGCTCAACGACGCCACGGCACTGCTGATCTACCGCATGGCGGTTTCGGCAGCTGCCGGCTCCATCCTGGTGAGCAGCGCGGTTCCGGTGATCTTGCTGTCGACGGTCGGCAGCCTTGCCGCTGGTTACGTGCTCGGCCGGTTGTCTCTCGTCACCCTCAGTCGCATCAGAGATCCGGCAAGTGGCACGGTGGTGCAATTTGCCGGGACGTTCGGCGTCTGGATCCTGGCCGACAGGATCGGGCTCTCCGCCATCATAACGATCGTCGTCTATGCCATGACCATCGCACGTACCGCGCCGCGCCACATGCCGGCCAGAAATCGCGTCAGCTCCTATTCGGTCTGGGAGACGGCGGTGTTCGTGCTCAACGTGCTGGCCTTCGTCCTGATGGGACTTCAGGCGCGATCGATCGTCGGCCGGCTTGCCGAGCAGGGGCAGGTCGAAGCGTTTGTCTTTGCCGCAGCCGTGCTGGCTGTCGTCATCGTCTCGCGTCTCGTCTGGGTGCTGGGATGCGGCGCGATCATGAGGTGGCTCGCCAGCTTCGGTGACGCGGAACGGCAGGCCGAGGCGCCGTCATTTCGCGGCGGCGTGCTGATCGGCTGGTGCGGCATGCGCGGCCTTGTCACGCTTGCAGCAGCATTTGCCTTGCCAGCTGACTTTCCCGGCCGCGACCCGATCGTGCTCGCCGCTTTCTCGGTCGTGCTCGGCACCCTGGTGCTGCAAGGCATCAGCCTGAAGCCGCTGCTGCGCCTGCTTCGTCTCGATCCGGACGGAACTGTCGACCGCGAGGTCGCGCAGGCACGCGTCGCCATCATGCAGGCCGCGCTGGACGTGTTGAGTGGCAAGACATCGAATGCCGCGGCCGTGGTCCGCGAGCAATTTGCCGCGCAGCGCACGATCGCTGAAAACCCGGAGGACGCCCAGGCAGCGACCGAGTACGACAGGTTGCGCCTCTATGCCATCAAGAGCCAGCGTGACGCGCTGGAGCAATTGCGTATCGACGGGACGATCGGCGACGAAGCGTATCATCGCCTGGAGGAGGAAATCGACTGGTCGGAACTGGCCGCCTCTCCGCCGGGACGATTCCAGCCGCTGACGACCTAGCTGCGCTATCTGGCCCAAGCTCTCTGCATCCGGCTGCACATTGCAACCAATTCGCCAAACCGCTACTGCCATCACGAAATTGAGCCGGTTAAGCAATGAAGCTGGTCAGCTACAACATCCAATACGGTTTCGGCAGCGACGGCCGCTACGATCTCGCGCGCTCCGCCGAGGTTGTCGCTGGCGCAGACATCATCGCGTTGCAGGAAGTGGAACGGCACTGGCTGCGCAGCAACGAGGATGACCAGCCGGAAATCCTTTCGCGACTGCTGCCCGAATACTATTGGGTTTATGGGCCGGCCTTCGACATGGACGCCAGCGAGCGGCGTGACGGCCGCATCGTCAACCGGCGGCGGCAATTCGGCACCATGGTCCTGTCCAGGCTGCCGATCGTCTGGTCGCGCCTGCACACGCTGCCGCTGCGCCGCACCGTGCGTCCGCTCAACACCCGCAACGCAGCGCTGGAATGCATGATCCACACCCCTGCCGGTCCGGTGCGGGTGCTGTCGCTGCATCTGGCGCATATCGCCGCCGAAGAGCGGCTGGAGCAGATCGACTATCTGCTCGCCGAGCATCGCCGCGCGCCGTCCGACGGCGGCCCGTGGAGCGGCGCCGACGATGAGCCCGTGCGCAACTGGAGCAATGGCGAGCCGGAGCCGGAAAACCCGCTGGCGGCGATCTGGTTGGGCGATTTCAACATGGAGCCGGGCAGCGCCGAGTACCGGCGCATCGTTGGCAGCACGCCGTACCATCGCGGTGCTGCCTATCTCAACGGTTTTGTCGATGCCGCCGCCGTCGCCAGCGACCCGACGGCGGATTTCCATACCCATGTGAAGACCATCGACGGCAGGCTGGCAAAGCGACGGCTCGACCATTGCTTCGTCGGCGGGATGTTGGCGGGACGGGTCCGCTCGGCCAGCGCCGATATCGACGAAATCGTCTCGGACCATTTTCCGCTGCGGGTCGAGATCGACCTGGAAACACCGTTCGGGACGGGGGCCGAAGGCGCATGAGCCGCCGATGACCTTGTTCGTCTTCTTCGCGGTGCTTGCTGCCGCCGCCATGCACGCGATCTGGAACGCGCTGGTCAAGGTCCATCTCGACCGCTTTTTGTCGATCACGCTGATGACGCTCGGCATGGGCGCCGTGGCGCTTCTGGCGCTGCCTTTCGTCGAGGTGCCGAAAGCGGAAGCGTGGCCTTATATCATCGCCTCGGTAATCTTCCACATGGGCTACAGGACGTTCCTGATCGGCGCCTACAGGGCCGGCGATTTCGCCCAGACCTATCCGCTGGCGCGCGGCACGGCGCCGCTGCTGGCTGCACTTGGCGGCATCGTGGTCGTCGCCGAAGTCCCGGCGCCGCTCGCCATCCTCGGCATTGTCCTCTTGTCGGCCGGGACGCTGGTGCTGTCGTTTCGCGGCGGCGCGCATCTGGAAAGGCTGAACCTGCGCGCCGTCGGCTTTGCGCTGGGCACCTCGATCTTCATCGCCGGCTATACGCTGTCCGACGGCAGCGGCGCGCGGCTGGCCGCGACGGCGTCGAGCTATGCCGCATGGCTGTTCGTCTGCGATGCGCTGTGGGCGCTGGTGCTGTGCCTGATCTTCCGCGGACCAAAGGCGCTGCCGGTGCTGGCGCGAGACTGGAAGGCGGGCGTGTACACCGGCGTGCTCAGCGGCGCCGCCTACTGGATCGTGATGTGGGCGATGACCAAGGCGCCGA
Source organism: Mesorhizobium sp. WSM4820 (assembly GCF_055811075.1). Lineage (NCBI taxonomy): Bacteria > Pseudomonadati > Pseudomonadota > Alphaproteobacteria > Hyphomicrobiales > Phyllobacteriaceae > Mesorhizobium > Mesorhizobium sp. WSM4820. The sequence continues at coordinate 17,910 of NZ_JBVVQN010000003.1, forward strand.
TCGCCTCGGTCGCGGCGCTGCGCGAAACCTCGATCCTGTTCGCCATGATGATCTCGGTGTTTGCGCTCGGCGAGAAGATGACCGCCTGGCGGGGTGCCGCCGTGCTCAGCATCGTTGCCGGCGTCGTCGCGCTGAGGCTTGGATAGGCTAAAGCGCGTCGCGTTCGACCGACCTCACGCGACGCGCTTTGGATTGTTGTTTTATGCATATCGTTAACGCAAAACCGCTGCACACCCTCGGGTCAGTGCCCGAGGGCATGCTTTTGCGCGACATGCATTAAGCGCCTATCTCGAGGTCGAACACCATCAGCCCGTCGGTTCCGCCTTCAAGCGCCGCGACCAGCCGAGCGCCGGCTCGGCTGTGAGCCTCATGCACCAGATAGGCGTCGCGTGCGGCGGCATCGCTGAAGTCGATAGTGAAGCCGTGCGTGAAGCCGCGCGCGAACGGTTCTGGGCTGACATTGGCGCTGAATTCGACCTTGACCATGCCGTCGATCACCGACCGCAGCGCCTCAAGATCGGCATGGATTGCCGCGCGCTCGTCGTCGGTGACGTCATTGCGGAATCGAACGAAAACACAGTGCCTGATCATTCTTGGAATCTCATGCCGCTTGGTTGGTGGAAAACACGGCCGGCGGCAGTGGTTCGCGGCCAAGGATCAGATCGGCGCCCTTTTCGCCGACCATGATCGTCGGCGCATTGGTGTTGGAGGAGGGGATGCGCGGCATCACCGAGGCGTCGCAGACGCGCAGGCCCTCGATGCCACGCAGCCTGAGATCGGGCGTCACCACGCTCATCGCATCATGGCCCATGCGGCAGGTGCCGACAGGGTGGTGGTCGGTCTTGGAACTGCGGCAGGCATAGTCGAACAGCTCGTCGTCGCTGGTGAGTGCCGGTCCCGGCAGCACCTCGCGCAGCACGTAGGGGGCCAGCGCTTTCTGCCGCATGATCTCGCGTGCCAGCCTGAGGCCCTTGATCGACATGTCGCGATCGTAGGGGTCGGACCAATAATTCGGGTCGATCAGCGGGTGGTCGGCGGGGTCGGCGCTGTTCAGCCGCACCGTGCCGCGCGAACGCGGGCGCAGGAAGGCCGAGTTCAGCGTCACGCCCGGATTTTTCAGTTTTTCGACGCCGGCCTCGATGCCGGAGCCGAGGCCGAGATGGAGCTGGATGTCGGGCGAGGCGGCGGTCGGGTCGGCGTACCAGAAGCCGCCGGTCTCGAACAGGCTGGAGGCAACCGGGCCTTTTTTCAACAGCAGGTATTGCAGGCCGGCCCACACCGTCCGGTGCAGCTTGGCGTAGTTGTCGTAGGTGTGGTCGCCGGTGCATTCGGCAATGACGAACAGGTCGAGATGATCCTGCAGGTTGGAACCGACGCCGGGCAGATCGTGCACCGGCGTCACGCCGACCGACTTCAGATGGTCGGCCGGGCCGATGCCCGACTGCATCAGCAGCTTCGGCGAGCCGATGGCGCCGGACGAGACGATTACTTCGAGCTCGGCGCGCAGGATTTTCTTCTCGCCGCCCGGCCTGTCGACGATCTCGACGCCAGTGGCGCGGCCCTTGTCGATGACGATGCGCGTCACCAGCACATCAGTCCTGACGGTCAGGTTTTTTCGCGCGCGGATCGGCCTGAGATAGGCGACCGAGGCAGAGGAGCGTCTCGCGTCCTTCTGCGTCAATTGGTAATAACCGACGCCTTCCTGGGCTACCCCGTTGAAGTCGGGATTGAAGGGAATGCCCATCTCCTGCCCAGCGCGGAAATAAGCCTCGCAGATCGGCAGCGGCGCAATCGGGTTCGACACGCCGAGCGGACCCTGGTCGCCGTGAAAATCGTTGGCGTAGCGCTGGTTGTTCTCGGCCCGCTTGAAATAGGGCAGCACGTCGCGATAGCCCCAGCCGGCAAGGCCCTCTTCCTTCTCCCAGGCGTCGTAGTCGCGGGCATTGCCGCGTGTGTAGATCTGGGCGTTGATGGAGGAGCCGCCGCCGATCACCTTGGCCTGCGTGTATCGGAAGACGCGGTCCTTCATGTGCTTTTGCGGCACGGTCGACCAGCCCCAGGCGGCGATGCCCTTGGTCATCTTGGCGAAACCGGCCGGCATGTGGATCAGCGGGTGCCAGTCCTTGCCGCCCGCTTCGAGCAGCAGCACTGAATTCGATGGCTCTTCGCTCAGCCGGTTGGCCAGCACGCAGCCGGCCGGGCCGGCGCCGACGATGATGTAGTCGGTCATGGCGTCACCTGTTCACAGCCTCGGCACCGACAGCGCACCGTCGACATTGATGATCGTGCCGGTCGAAAAGCCGAGTTTGCCGCCGGCGAGTGCCACTACGGCGGCGCCGACATTGGCGGCTTCGCCCCAGCGCTTTGCCGGCACCAGACCGCCGTCGATCAGCGCGTCGTATTTGGCGGTTACCCCTGCGGTCATGTCGGTGCGGATGATGCCCGGCCGCACCTCGAACACGCCGATATTTTCGGCGGCAAGCCGCAGCGCCAAGGTCTTCACCCACATCGAAAGCCCGGCTTTGGAGATGCAATAGTCGGCACGTTCCGGCGAGGCCATTTCGGCGCTGACCGAGGTGATGGTGATGATCGTTTTTGGAAAATCACCCGGCGCCGCAAGCATCGCCCTGGCAACGGCCTGGCTGAGGAAGACGGTGCCGCGCAGGTTGATGGCGAGGATCCGATCGAAGTTTTCCGGTTTCAATTCCAGCAGGTCACCGCGTACCACGGAGCCGATGCCGGCATTGTTGACCAGGCAGTCGATGCGGCCGAAGGCGCTCGTCGCGGCATCGACCAATGCGGCATGGTCGTCGAGGTCGGCAATGTCGCCGCAGTGGTAGGCGAATTTCGCGCCGCGGGCGGTGATGTCAGCGACAAGCCCGTCGCCGGCTTTTTCGGCAAGGTCCACGACAAGGATATCGAAGCCGGCATCGGCCAGCGCCTCGGCGCAGGCAAGGCCGATGCCGCGCGCGCCGCCGGTGATGATGGCTGCCGGACGGCTCATGTGAAGATGTTCCTTTGGACGTCAGCGCCGCCCCTCATCGCCCTGCCGGGCACTTCTCCCCGTATAGTGACGGGGAGAAGGACGCCTTCATCGCCTGCTTCGCCAATCGCCAGCGTTGCAAAAAAGGCGCCGAGGTTGCGGCCAGCGGGCTTTTCCCCGTTCACGGGGAGAAGGTGCCGGCAGGCGGATGAGGGGCGGCGCAGACCGATCATAGGACAAGCTCGCTGTTGCGGATGTGGTCGGCAACGCGCAGCGCTTGTGCGGCGATCGACAGCGCCGGATTGACCGCGGCCGAGTTCGGCAGGAAGCCAGCGTCGACGACAAACAGGTTCTTGTGGTCGAACGAGCGGCAGAACGGGTCGAGCGGCGAGGTTGCCGGATCGTCGCCCATCTTGACCGTGCCGCACTGGTGCGAAGGCGTGCGCTTGTCGAAAGGCCGCGACAGGACGATCGGATAGCCGCAGGCGCGGAAGTTCTCGCGCATCACCTTGGTCAGCCCGTCGAGCGACTGCATGTTGGAGCGCCGCCACTGCATGACGATGTCCTTGCCGTCGACCATGATGCGGCTTTCGGGGTCCGGCAGGTCCTCGCACATCAGGTACCAGTCGACGGCGTGGCCGGCCATGAAGTCCAGCGCGAATTTGGGCGCAAGCTTGACGTTGGCCCTCAGGATATGACCGTCGATCTTGCCGAGAAGCTGGACGTTGCCGAGCGGCTTGCCGCCCTTGCCGTCGGATAGATAGTAGTCGTTGAGCATCAGCGTCTTCTGGTAGACAGAGGTGTTCCTGCGGCGCGGATCGATCGCCAGCATGGCGCTCGAATTGTGGTTCATGAAGTTGCGGCCGACCTGGTCGGAGCGGTTGGCAAGGCCGTTTCCGTTCGGGGACGGCGAACGCAGCAGGATGGCGGCGGAATTGACCGCGCCGGCCGAGAGGATGACCAGCTTCGGCGTCACTTTCTTCAGCCTGCCATCCTGGCGATAGTGAACGGCGGCGATCGTCCTGGCATCCGATGAGGCTTCGAGGTATTCGACATGAGCACCGGTCTCGAGCCTGATGTTCGGGTCGGCAAGTGCCGCTGTCAGCGGCCCCGATTGGGCGTCGACCTTACCGGTCCCGGTGTTGGGAAACGCGTCCCAGCCCGTCTTGCCGTCCTTTAGCCAGGCATCGATGTCGACGCCGAGCGGCAGCGATGCCGGATGCAAGCCGAGGCCCATGAGTTCGGCGCGGGCGCGGGCGATCGGCGGCTCGTCCGGCACCGGCCCGAAGGGGTAGGGGATCGAGTGGAAAGGTTCGGTCGGGTCTTCGCCGAGTGCGCCGCGCACGCGAAAAAGCTGCTCGGCCCTGGAATACCAGGGCTCGAATTCCTCATAGGAGAACGGCCAGGCCGGAGAGACGCCGCCATAGTGCTCCATGACAGAAAAGTCTTGCCTGCGGTAGCGGATCAGCACCGCGCCATAGAATTTCGAATTGCCGCCGACATAGTAATAATTGCCGGGATTGAACGCAGCACCCCCGGCCTCGCGCCACATCTCCTTCGGCCGGTAGTGGCCGTCGACGAAGATGGCGCGCGTGTCGCGCGTGTGCGGCGTCGCCGGCAATAGTTCGCCGCGCTCCAGCATCAGGATCGAGGCGCCACTGCCGGAAAGGCCGGAAGCGATCGTGGCGCCGCCGATGCCGGAGCCGATAATGACGATGTCCGGGTTTGTCATGGCTGTCAGAGGATGCGGTTCTCGGTCGCCGGATCGAAGAACACCGCCTTGGTCAGGTTGAAGGCGAGCGGCGTGACCTTGCCCGGCTGGATGTTGGCGTCGGCGCGCAGACGCGCCACCACCGCCTTGCCGCCGAGATTGGTGACGGCGAAGGTGTCGGAGCCGGCCGGTTCCACAACCTCGATGTGACAGTCGGCGGTGGCGATGTTCGATGCGTTGCGTTCGGCTCCTTCAGGATCGGTCAGGGCCTCGGGACGGACGCCAAAAATGATCGGCTTGTCGTGGAATGCCGACAGACCCGTTGGCGCATCGGCCAGCGGCAGCGAGATCGGCTCGCGCGCCTCGCGCTGCAGCACCACGGAAAGCGCATTGCCATTGCCGCCGATCGTCGCCGGGATCAGGTTCATCGCCGGCGAGCCCATGAAGTCGGCGACGAACAGGTTGGTCGGGTTGTTGTAGATTTCGGCAGGCGTGCCGAACTGCTGCACCTCGCCGTCGCGCATCACCGCAATCTTGGTGGCCAGCGTCATCGCTTCGATCTGGTCGTGGGTGACGTAGACGATCGTGGTGCCGGTGGTTGCGTGCAGCCGCTTGATCTCGATGCGCATGTCGACGCGCAGCTTGGCGTCGAGATTGGAGAGCGGCTCGTCGAAGAGAAAGAGCTTGGGGTCGCGCACCAGCGCCCGGCCCATGGCGACGCGCTGGCGCTGGCCGCCGGAAAGCTGGCTCGGCTTGCGCTGCAGGAGGTGGCCGATCTGCAGCACCTTCGCCACCTTGTCGATCGCCTTCTGGCGCTCGTGGGCCGGCACGCCGCGCATCTCCATGCCGAAGGCAATGTTCCCCGCGACGGTCATGTTCGGATAGAGCGCGTAGCTCTGGAACACCATGGCGATGTCGCGCTTCGAGGGGTGGAGATCGTTGATCGTGCGCCCGTCGACACGGATTTCGCCTTCGGTGATGGTTTCCAGGCCGGCGATGGTGTTGAGCAAGGTCGACTTGCCGCAGCCGGACGGGCCGACCAGCACGAGGAAGCCGCCCTTTTCGAGATCAACGTCGATGCCCTTCAGGATCTCGACCGATCCGAACCGCTTCCTCAGCCCATCAATTTCGAGAAAAGCCATTCGATTATCCTTTGACGGCGCCGGCCATCAGGCCGCGCACGAAATAGCGGCCAGCGACCACATAGACGAAAAGGGTCGGCAGTGCGGCGATCATCGCCGCCGCCATGTTGACGTTGTATTCGACGACACCGGTCGAGGTGTTGACGACGTTGTTCAGCGCCACGGTCATCGGCATCGCGTCGCCGGTGCCCGCATAGGCCGAGGCGAACAGGAAGTCGTTCCAGATGTTGGTGAACTGGTAGATGACGGTGACGACGAAGATCGGCATCGAATTCGGCAGCATGATGCGCCGGAAAATCTGGAAGAAGCTGGCTCCGTCGACCTGTGCCGCCTTGACCAGTTCGGTCGGGAACGCCTCGTAATAATTGCGGAAAAACAAGGTGGTGAAGCCGAGCCCGTAGACGACGTGGACAAAGACCAGGTTGACCGTCGGATTGCCCAGGCCGAATGAAAATCCCGTTGCGTTTCGCAGCGTCACGCCGAAGCGGCCGAGGCTGCCGAGGATCGTCGCCATCGGCAACAGCACCGACTGGAAAGGGATGAAGCAGGCAAACAGCATCAGCCCGAAAACCAGCGTGTGGCCGCGGAAGCGCCATTTGGTCAGCACATAGCCGTTGAGCGCGCCGAGCAGCGTCGAGATCAGCACCGCCGGAACCACCATCTTGATGGAATTCCAGAAATAGCCCTTGATGCCGGCGCAGGTCAGGCCGACGCAGGTCTCGCCCCACGCCTTCAGCCACGGCTCGAAGGTCGGCGCCTGCGGCAGCGCCAGCATGTTGCCGTTCTGGATCTCGTCCATGGTCTTGAACGAGGTCACCAGCATGACGAACAGCGGCATCAGGTAGAACAGCGCGAACAGCGCCAGCAGGCCGTAGATGACGATGCGGTTGACGGTCCTGGCGCTGATGCCGCCGGTGCTCTGGCGAGTGGGCGTGGCAATGACTCTCATCGCGGTCGCTCCCTGAGCTCGGAATAGAGATAGGGCACGATGATCGCGGTGATGGTCATCAGCATGATCACGGCGCTGGCCGAGCCGACGGCCATTTCGTTGCGCTTGAAGGTGTACTCGTACATGAAGTTCGACGGCAACCAGGCCGAGCCGCCCGGCCCGCCGCTGGTCAGTGCTACGACCAGGTCGTAGGACTTGATGGCGAGGTGAGCGAGCACGATGAAGGCCGAGAGGAACACCGGCCGCAGCAGCGGGATGACGATCCGGCGATAGAGCTGGAACGTGGTTGCGCCGTCGATCTGCGCCGCCTTCATGATCTCGCCGTCGATGCCGCGCAGGCCGGCCAGGAACATCGCCATGATGAAACCCGAGGCCTGCCAGACGCCGGCGATCACCACGGTGTAGATGACGAAATCCTTGTTCTTGATCCAGTCGAAATGGAAGCTCGTCCAGCCCCACTGGTGCAGCGTCTGCTCGAGGCCGAGGCCGGGATCGAGGAACCATTTCCAGGCGACGCCGGTGACGATGAAGGACAGCGCCATCGGATAAAGATAGATCGGCCGCAACATGCCTTCGCCGCGGATCTTCTGGTCGAGCAGGATGGCCAGGAAAAGGCCGAGCGCCAGACAGATGAAGATGTAGAGAAAGCCGAAAATGCCCATATTGGTGATCGACGTATACCAGCTCGACGGCGGGTCGCTCTCGAACGTCCAGCGCCATAGCCTCTGATAGGCACGCGGCCCAGTCAGCGCATAGGACGGGAAGGTCTTGGAGTTGGTGAAGGACAGATAGACCGTCCACAGGATGAAGCCGTAGACGAAGACGATGGTGATCGCAAAGCTTGGCGCCAGCACGATCTTCGGCAGCGCGTCCTGCAGGCGCGAACGCACCGACGCGCCCGGGCGCGCATTATGCTCCGGCGTCAGCTTGATCTGGGTCGCGACCGTTGTCATGGGCTCCTCCCTCGCGGGTCCCTTCACCGCCAGGCGGGGAAGGATAGCCCCGTCGAGACGGGGCGTGTTGGTTGATCGCCGGCGCCATTCCGACCAGAAGCCGACCATCCTGGCTTGGTGGAACCTTCCCCACCGGAGCGGGGAAGGTCCTTTCATGCCGGTTCCTACTTGGCGTCTTCGATTGCGTTGACCAACTGGGTCACGGCCTCGTCCGAGGTCTTGATCTGGCCGTGGACGAATTTCGAGACGACGTCCTTGTAGGCATTGGCGACGGCCGGCGGCGCGCCATAGCCTTGCGCCAGCGAACCGAACAGCGTGCCGCCTTCGTTGGCGGCCTTCAGGTCGGCCATGCCCTTCTTGCCGCAAGCGTCGAAATCGGTGTCGGGCACGTCGGTGCGGGCCGGGACCGAGCCCTTGACGACGTTGAAAGCCGACTGGAAGCTCTTTGACAAAGTGGCGGTGGCCAAGGCGGCCTGGGCGGCCTTGCGGTCCTCCGGAACGTCGAACATGCCGAACATGTCGGAGTTGTAGACCACGCTGCCGTCGGTGCCCGGGAAGCGATAGCACAGGAAGTCGGTGCCCGGGGTCTTCTTGGCGGCGTTGAATTCGCCCTTGGCCCAGTCGCCCATCACCTGCACCAGCGCATCGCCCTTGATGACCATGGCGGTGGCGAGATTCCAGTCGCGGCCGGAGAAGTTCGGGTCGACATAGGTGACGAGCTTGGCGAGGTTGTCGAACGACTTCTTCATCGTGTCGGACTTCAGCTGCTCTTCGTCGAGGTCGTTGAAGGCCTTTTTGTAGAACTCAGGTCCGCCGGTCGACAGCACGACGGAATCGAACATGGTGGCTTCCTGCCAGTTCTGGCCGCCAAGCGCGAGCGGGATGACGCCCGCCGCCTTGGCCTTGTCGAGCAGCGCGATGAATTCGTCGAAGGTCTTGGGCTCGGTGCCGCCGATCTTGTCCATCACCGCCTTGTTGATCCACAGCCAGTTGACGGAGTGGACGTTGACCGGAGCCGCGACCCACTTGCCGTCATAGACCGAGAATTTCTGCAGGGCGGCCGGCACGGATTTGTCCCAGCCTTCCTTTACCGCCGTCTCGGTCAGGTCGCCCATTACGCCGGCAGCCGCGTAATCGAGCACGGTATAGCCGAGCATCTGCGAGGCAGTCGGGTAGTTGCCCGCCGCGACCATCGCCTTCAGCGCGGTCATGGCGGCGTCGCCGCCGCCGCCGGCCACAGGCACGTCCTTCCAGGCAAAGCCTTGCTTGGCCAGATCCTCCTTGAGCACGTTCAAGGCAGCCGCTTCGCCGCCAGACGTCCACCAATGCAGCATCTCGACTTCCTTGACGTCCTGGGCATGGGCTGCGAACGCAAGACCCGAGCCGAGAGCCGTTCCGATAAGCAGTTTGCGCAACATGTACTTCCTCCCTTGTTGCAGCTACACGACCGGCTGATATCCGCCGGGTTCTTCACAGCTCAGCCGACCCACCATCCGGTGCGCTGGCCGCGATGAAACTGGATTGTCTTTTCCTCGGTATAGTCCTCGACGGCGCGCTTGCCGAGTTCGCGTCCGAGACCGGATTGCTTGTAGCCTCCGAAAGGCAGCTCGGGATAACCTTCCATGAACGTGTTCACCCAAACGGTTCCCGAACGCACACTCCGCGCCACCGACATGCAGGTGTCGATGCTGGCGCTCCACACACCCGCCGATAGACCATAGGGCGTGTTGTTGGCGATGCGCAACGCCTCTTCAATCGATCCAAACGTCAGCACCGACAGCACCGGGCCGAACACTTCCTCACGTGCAATGGCCATGTCTTCGGTGACGCCGCGAAGGATGGTCGGATCGAGATACTGACCGGTATTGGAGGCGATCTGCTTGCCGCCGCTATAGACGCTGCTGCCGTCGTTTGCCGCCGCCGCCACGTAGCCGGTGACCTTGGAGAGGTGCTCGGAAGAGATCATCGCGCCGACCTTGGTGCTGTCGTCGAGCGGATCGCCGACGGTGACCCTGGCGGTGAGCGCCTTCACCGCGCCGAGGAAGTCGTCGGCGATCGCCTCATGGACGATCAGCCGGCTGCCGGCGTTGCAGCATTCGCCGGCGTTGAAGAAGCCGCCGAACACCGCCGCGTCGGCGGCGGCTTCGAGGTCGGCATCTGGAAAGACGATCTGGCCGTTCTTGCCGCCGAGCTCCATCGAGACCTTCTTCAGCGCGTTTGCAGCCGATGCCATGGTCACCTTGCCGACCCGGGTGGAGCCGGTGAACGACACCATCTCGACCAGCGGATGGCTGACCATCGGCGCGCCAACATCGGCGCCCAGTCCAGCGAGGATGTTGACAACGCCATCCGGCAAGCCGGCCTGCATCAGGATGTCGCCGAGCACGAAGGTCGAGGCCGAGGTCATCTCGCTCGGCTTGACCACCGCCGTGCAGCCGGCGGCGAGCGCGAACGGCAGTTTCTGACTGACGATGAGGAACGGAAAATTCCACGGCGTGATGATCGAGACGACGCCGATCGGTTCACGCAGCACGACGCCCAGCATGGCATCGCCGAGGTTGGCGTGGGTTTCGCCATGCAGCGTGCGGGCAAGCGCCGCGGCATAGCGCCAGATGTCGACGGCGCCGCCGATCTCGCCGCGCGCCTGGGCGATCGGCTTGCCGGATTCCAGCGCGTCGAGCCGGGCAATCTCTTCGAGCCGCTCCTCGATCAGGTCTGCCGCCTTGAGCAGGATCGCGGCGCGCTCGCCGGCCTTCATGCGCGGCCAGGGGCCGGTCTCGAAGGCCTTGTGCGCGGCCTGTACCGCCGCCTCGACTTCCGCCGCGCCGGCTTGCGCATAGCGCGAAACGGTGAAGCCGTGGCCGGGGCTGTTGCGCTCCAGCGTGCGGCCGTCGCGGGCATCGACGAACTTGCCGTCGATCAGCAGCCGGTAGGTCTTCGGTGCTGCGGATGCCTCGGCGGGCATGGCTATGGTGAGGGGCAAGTTCATGTGCGTTCTGGGTTCCGCTTGCATTCTAGGATCTTGAAAACGCTGGTTTCCGCTTGGCCTTGAAAGCGTCGACACCGACCTTGAGGTCTCCGGTCAGCGCGATGAAGCCGCTGGCCAGCGCCTCTGTCGCGGCAGCACTTTCCTCGCCCTCGGCGACCGCGATCATCAGCTTGGCTGCTTCGGTTGCCAGCGGGCCGCGCTCGGCGATCTTGCCGGCCCAGGCCCTGGCCTCGGTGAATGCGTTGCCCGTTTCGACCACCCGGTCGACGATGCCCAGAACGAGTGCTTCGGCAGCCACGAACAGTTCTCCGCCAAGCGCCATGCGCCGCACCGTCTGGGCGCCGAAACGGCGCACCGCGCGCTGCGTGCCGGACCAGCCGGGCACCACGCCGATCGAGGTTTCCGGAAAACCCAATTTCACCTGCGCCTCGGCGACGCGGAAGTCGCAGGCGACCGCCAGTTCCAGCCCGCCGCCCAGCGCATGGCCGGACAGAACGGCGATCGTCGGCTGCCGCAACCGCGCCAGCCGATCGAAGACGCGGTGGCCGTAGCGAACCCATTGCACCTGGAAATCGGCGGCGCTCATTTGCGACCAGGCTTCGACGTCGCCGCCGGCGCAAAAACCCTTGCCTTCGCCGCACAGCAGCACGACGCGGACGCCGTCCGCGGCCTCGGCCGTATCGAGTGCGGCTTCCAGCGCGTGCAGCATCGCGATGTCGAGCGCGTTGAATTTCTCCGGCCGGCGCAGCGTGACGATACCGATGGCACCGTCTGTTTCAAAGCTGACGAGACGCTCAGCCATGCGCGCCTCCAAGCGAGGCGCCGCCATTGAGCGACAGTCCAATCGGCCGGTCACGGTAGAGCGCGTCCGGCGTGACTTTCAGGTCGTTGGCGACGGCGAGCGGGATCTCGGCCTGCGCCAGCACGTCGCGCTCGAGGTCGATGCCCGGTGCCAACTCAGTCACCATCAGCCCATCCGGCGTCAGCTTCATGACGCAGCGCTCGGTGACGTAGGTGATGTCCTGTCCTTGCGCGACGGCGCGCTTGCCCGAGAAGGAGATGTGCTCGACCTCGCCGACCAGCTTCTTGACCTTGCCTTCCCCGTCGATGCGGATGCCGCCATCGGCCAGCGACAGTTTGGCGCCGGCATTGAAGAAGCCGGAAAAGACGATCTTCTTCGCCCGCGCGGTGATGTCGACAAAACCGCCGGCGCCGGCGGTGACATGCGGCCGCGCCGAAAGCTTCGACACATTGACCGAGCCGTGGCGGTCGATCTGCAGGAAGGACAGCAGCGACGCGTCGAAACCGCCGCCCTGGAAGTAGGTGAACTGGTGTGGCGAAGGCATGAACGCGTCGGCGTTCGACGAGCAGCCGAACTTGAAGTCGAGCAGCGGCACGCCGCCGACCGCGCCCTGTTCGATCACCCAGGTGACCTTGCCGTGCTGGCCTTCCTCGATAAGGATGCGCGGCACGTTGGCCGAGATGCCGAAGCCGATATTGACGGCCATGCCGTCGGCAAGCTCCATGGCGACGCGTCGCGCGATGACCTTCTGGACACTCATCTCGGCGTTGCGGAAAGTCGACAGCGGCCGGAAGATCTCGCCGGAGATGGCCGGGTCGTAGGGTGTCAGCGTCGTCTGCAACTGGTCGGGTGCCGCCACAATATGGTCGACCAGCACACCGGGCACGCGCACATCATGCGGTTTCAGCGTGCCGTTCTCGACGACGCGCTTGACCTGCGCGATGACGATGCCGCCATTGTTGCGGGCGGCGAGCGCCTGCTCCAGCCCGCCGAGATAAGCGCCCTCGTGCTCATAGGTGAGGTTGCCGCGCTCGTCGGCGGTGGTGGCGCGGATGATGGAGACATCAGGCACGATCGAGCGGAAATAGAGCCATTCCTCGCCGTCGAACTGCTGCACCGAAACGATCGGCTCGCTGGCCGCCGCATTCATGGCGCAGCCCTGATGACGCGGGTCGGCGAAGGTGTCGAGGCCGACCTTGGTCAGCACGCCGGGGCGCTTGGCAGCGGCCTCGCGATGCATGTCGAACAGGATGCCTGAGGGCACGTTGTAGGCGGCGACCGAATTGTCACCGATCATCTTCCAGATCTGCGGCGGTTCAGAGGATGAAGGGCCGGACGGATAGGAGCCGCACAGCGTGCGCTTCAACAGGCCGGGCTTGGCCAGATGGTCGATACCCCTGATGCCGTACATGTCGCCGGCGGCGATCGGGTGCAGCGTTGTGATGTTCTTCGGATGGCCTTCCGCGTCGAAGCGCTCGCCGATCGCGGCGAGCACCGCATCCGGGCAGCCGAGACCGCTCGACGACGACACCGAAACGACCATGCCGTCGCCGATCAGGCTGGCGGCTTGCGCTGCGGAGACGAGTTTGCTCACCCTGCGCCCCTTATTTTTGGATCGATCGGGGATTCGGATCGATCGCGACCGATTTTCCGGACTTCGCGGATTGCAACGCGGCTTCGGCTGATGTCAGCGACCAGACGCCGTCCTCGCCGGTGGCCGACGGCTGGCCTTCGCCACCGATCGCCGCGTGGAACTGGCGCAGGGAACGGACATAGAGATCTTCGCGGTCGAAGCTCAATTCCTCCTCGCCCTTTGCCGTGCGCAGCAGCACAGAGCCGATCGGCTTCTGCGTCATCACATCTTTCGCGATCAGGGAGCCTTCGCTGCCATGCACCTCGAAGCCGGTGCCGGCGAATTTGGTGGTGAAGCCTTCATGCGACTGGGCGATGATGCCCGATCTGAAGCGCCAGATGCACATGGCGCCGTCTTCCAGCCCGCCGCTGGCCATGCCTGCGGCCTGGGTGAACGCCGAAACCTCGAGCGGATCGTCGCCGAGCACGAAGCGCAGCGTGTCGGCATCGTGCACGGTGATATCGAGCACCACGCCGCCACCGGCTTCCGGCCTGGTGATGCGCCAGCCCTGCAGATTTTCAGGCAGATAGACCGAGTGGAAGACGCGCGCGGCAATCGGCTTGCCGATGCGGCCGGCGGCAATGGCTTCGCGCATCGCCCGGTGCGAGCCGGCATTGCGCAGATGATGGTTGGTGCCGAGCACGAGACCGGCCGCCTTGGCGGCGGCGACCATCTTCCGCGCATCGGCGCTGGTCAGCGCCAGCGGCTTTTCGCACAGCACATGTTTTCCCGCTCTGATGGCGGCTAGTGCCTGTTCGAGATGCAATTCGTTGGTGGTCGAGATGTAGACGGCGTCGATGTCGGAGCCGAGCAATGCATCGAGCGTCGAGACGGCGAGCGCAATGCCGTTCTCCTTGGCATAGGCCGTAGCGCGCTCCGGGCTGGAACTCATCACTGCCGTGATCTCGCTGTTCGGTTGCGCGCGAATGGCGTTGATCACGAATTGCCTGGCGATCGTGCTTGCGCCGATCAGTCCCCATCTGACGGTCATGCCGCGTCTCCCATTCCGGCACGGCGATCAGGACCGCAACTGTCCCTGACGACGAGGTTGACGGCGCCGATATGATCCTCGGCGCGCGTGGTGCGCGACTGGATCATCTTCAGCATGACATGGGCGGCGCGCTCGCCGAGGCCTGCCGAATCCACCGCGACACTGGTCAGCGCCGGCATGTAGTGCTGGGCTTCGATCACGTCGTCGAAGCCGACAACGGCGAAATCCGCGCCGGGCTCGAGGCCGCGCTTGCGCAGCGCCAGCATGACGCCGAAGGCAACCGCATCGTTGAAGCACAGCGCCGCGGTCGGCGGCTCGGCCATGGCGAGGGCCGTCTCCAGGCAGGCAATGCCGCCCTTGCGGCTGGTTTCGCCTTCGACGACCAATGTATCGCGCTTGGCGATGCCGAGCCCCTCGCAGGCCTCGCGAAAACCGCCCAGCCGCTCGTGATAGACTACCAGATCCGATGAGCCGCCGAAGAACGCCAGCCGGCGATGCCCTTTGCCGATCAGATGGGCGGTGGCGAGCCAGGCGCCGCGATGATTGTCGGGCGCGATCACCGGGATGCGGCTTTCAGGAAGGCGGCGCATGGTGAAGACGATCGGAAGGCCCGCCATCTCGATGCGACGGAAAGCACCAGGGGTCGTGCCGCGCGCCGGCGACACGATCAGCCCGGCGACACCTTGCTCCATCAGCGATTTCAGCACCTCTTCCTGGCGCACCGGGTTTTCCGCCGTGTTGGCGATGAACGGCACGATATCAGCCGACTGGAACACACGCTCCATGCCGACTGCCATTTCGGCGAAAAACGGGTTGGTAAGGTCGTTGATGACCATGCCGATGACGTTGGAATGGGCCTTGCGCAGATTGGCGGCGCCGCGGTTGTAGACATAGCCGACATCCTCGATCGCCTTGCGAACCTTCAGCGCAGTCTCAGGTCGGATCAGCCCGCTGCCCTGCAGCACCAGCGACACCGTCGACTTGGACACGCCCGCCTCACGGGCAATGTCGAGTATCGTCGCCTTGGGCCTGCTGGCCATTCAGATGCGTCCTCCGCTGTTTTCCGGCCGAATTTATTGGAACGTTCTAATTCTGGGCTGGATTTGAGTCAATCAGCATTTTTCCAGAATTCGAAAAATCTGGCAATCGCGCTTAAATCCCGCTCATAAACGGCTTTCTTCGCTGCGATGCAGCATTCTGGGGTATGGATCGAGAATCCACAAAGGTCCCTTGATTTGTTGGAACGTTCCATTTAATAGCGCGACCAAGGGAGAGATCGATGGACATTGCCTTGCCCGGGGAGGGCGGTCGCAGCACTCGCTACCGCCTTGTCGGCCAGCCGGCACAGCCGGTGATCAGCGCGCGGTTTTCGCGTATCGCCTATGCCGCCGCCCATGTCGTTGCCGATCCCCTCGCGATGACCGATCCGTGGTCTCATCCTGCGGTCGACTGGGAGCGCACGATGGCGTTCCGCCATCATCTGTGGCGGCTCGGCTTCCGCATCGCCGAGGCGATGGATACCGCGCAGCGGGGCATGGGTTTCGACTGGGCAAACGCCAGGGAATTGATCCGCCGCTCGATCGCCGAGGCGCGAACCGTCGAGGGCGCCGACCTCGCCTCAGGCGCCGGAACAGACCATCTGGCGCCAGGCGCCGCCAGGACGCTCGACGATGTCATCGCGGCCTATGTGGAGCAGTTCGGTTTCATCGAAGGCCTGGGCGGCAAGGCGATCATGATGGCCAGCCGCGCGCTGGCGGCTGTCGCCAAGGGTCCCGACGACTATGCCAGCGTCTATGACCGCATCCTGTCCCAGGCATCCGGCAAGGTCATCCTGCACTGGCTGGGCGACATGTTCGATCCGGCGCTGAAGAATTATTGGGGCAGCCAGGATTTCGAGACTGTGCTCGATACGGTCGTCGCCATCATCGAACGCCACGCCGGCAAGGTCGAGGGGATCAAGATATCGCTGCTCGATGCCGGCAAAGAAGTTGCCCTGCGCAACCGGCTGCCGGAAGGCGTGGTCATGTTCACCGGCGACGATTTCAACTATCCCGAGCTGATCGCCGGCGATGGCGAGAGACATTCGCACGCGCTGCTCGGGATTTTCGACGCTATCGCGCCGGTCGCCAATGCCGCGCTGGCGAAACTGGCCGCTGGCGACCGTTCAGGCTATGACGCGCTGATGGCGCCGACGGTATCGCTGTCGCGGAAAATCTTCGAGGCGCCGACCGAATACTACAAGGCCGGTATCGTCTTGCTGGCGTGGCTGAACGGCCACCAGGACCATTTTTTGATGGTCGGCGGCATGCAATCGGCACGCGGCATTTACCACTATGCCGATGTGTTCCGCCTTGCCGACCAGGCCGGATTGCTGGCCGACCCGGAGCTTGCCATCGCCAGAATGGAGAACCTGTGCGCCGTGGCGGGTGTCTGACCGCCATACCACAAGAAGAGCTCGCCCGAATCTCCGATTTGGCTTGTCTCGGCAAATCTGTATGCGCTATGCGTCCGGCGCAGGACCATCCGGCACGCCGACGCAAGATGATCATAGCGGCCGTTCTGCATAGGGATACGCCAATGAATTTCGACCTAAGGGGCAAGCGCGTTTTCGTGGCCGGACATCGCGGCATGGTCGGATCGGCCATATTGCGCAGGCTGGCGGACGAGGACTGCGAGGTCCTGACCGCATCCCGCGATGAACTCGACCTGATGGACCAGGCCGGCGTGCGGCGCTGGATGGCAGACCACAGGCCGGATGCGGTGGTGATGGCGGCGGCCAAGGTCGGCGGTATCCTGGCAAACAACAAATTGCCGGTCGATTTTCTGCAGGACAATCTCATCATGCAGACCAATGTCATCGAGAGCGCCTTCCGCAACGAAGTGCGGAAATTGCTGTTTCTCGGTTCGTCCTGCATCTATCCGAAGTTCGCGGCGCAGCCGATCTCCGAGGATGCCTTGCTGACCGGTCCGCTCGAACCGACCAACGAATGGTACGCGATCGCCAAGATCGCTGGGCTGAAACTGTGCCAGGCCTATCGGCGCCAATATGGTGTCGAGTACATCTCGGCGATGCCGACCAACCTCTACGGCCCCGGCGACAATTTCGACCTCTCCACCAGCCATGTCGTGCCAGCCCTGATGCGCAAGGCGCACAAGGCCAAGCGCGCCGGCGACAAAACCCTGGAGGTCTGGGGATCGGGCACACCGATGCGCGAGTTCCTGCATGTCGACGACGCCGCCGACGCTCTGGTCTGGCTGCTGAAAAACTATGCCGGCGACAGCCACGTCAATGTAGGCTCGGGCGAAGACATCACCATTGCCGAGCTGGCCCGCACCATGCTCTCCGTCGTCGGCGCCGAGGCGGCGCTCACATTCGATGCGACGAAGCCGGACGGCACGCCGCGCAAGCTGATGGACGTGTCGCGCCTGTTCGCCACGGGCTGGCGGCCGCGGTACTCGCTTCAGAGCGGATTGGAGCAGACCTATGCCTGGTTTCTCCAGCATATCGAGACAGGTGACCTCCGCCTCGGCGCGGCTTGATCTCAATCGACACTGATTGCTGCCAGCAGACATGAGCGGCTTGGGTGGCCGTGTTCAACTCGCGTCTTGGTGGCTGCCGAGAGAGGTCGCGATACTTGGACGTCCAATCGAGCCCGCGGCGGGTGAAGATCCGCGCACGGCCGGCGTCGAAGGCGATCTGGGAACGGTAGCCGTCGAACTTGACCTCGTGAGACCATCGGTTACCTTGGGGCGGCTTGGCGACCGAGGTAGGCATCATCGGCGGAATGAACTCCAGCCGGCCGGAGCTGATACTTACAATTTTGCGCACCAGTTCGATTCTAGGCGGCGGGCTTGCATTAGCCAGAGTGAACAGAGGCCAGCAGCGCAACAAAATGGCCGCGCTCGCATTGCGAGGCATGGAAGCTCACGACACGAGAGCATCTAGCACGCCTGGGCGGCCCTAAGACTGGTTCGCCTTGCTATCGAGGAAACCTGCCCCGCCGGCGTGCTGCCCAGCGAGGAGCCATTTTTTGCTTTTCGGCCCCGAAATCGTCCACGAGGGCGAGGCCCTCGCCAAAGCTATCATTGAAACCGTAGAGAGACTAAATCGCTGCCCCTCCGATACATCAGTTGTTGGCAGGAAGGTCGGAGAGGCGCGTTAGGTCAGTCATGAACGAAGGCGTACCGTGCTGGCCCATCTGCACGAGAAAGCCTTTACTCTTGAGGAACATGACATGGAGCCACAACCAATCCCTGAGCCGCTGTAGGTCGCTCTCCAGAGCTTCCCTCTCCGCGATCACCTGGGCTTCGAGCAGTCTCTCCGGGTGACGTTCATGGAGCAGAGCACTCGCCCGCGAAAACATGGCTTTCAGCGTTCCGGCATCCAAATCGAGGCCCTTTGCCAGGCCGGCGCCGCCTTCTAACGTCATTCGTGCGAATGGAGTTGGCTCCCCAATACGCTGGGCGTTGGGCAGCCTCAAGAGCCCTTTTCGCTCAAGCCATGCCAGTATTGCGTCGGCGTCCTTTGTTCGGATGTTAAGGAGCGCCTGACGGTTGCGTTCCTCTACCGCGCTCAAGCAGGCGAACGCGATCCCTTCTACTATTTTTCTCACCTGCAGCGCGACCCGTTCTGCACGGAGAAGATTGGACCCTGCCGACCCGCTCTCCTCAATCAGCACAAAGCGCCACCGGATCAATTGCATAATCGCGAAGTACGAAATGTCGGGGTCCATTGGCATCTAATTGCTCTTGCCCACAATGATCAACTCGTTCGCCGGCCGGGACGCGACGCCAACACTATACCGGAGGCAAACTTCGTGCATGACGAATCCCGCGAATGACTCGCGGATTGCCGGCACGTCGTTGATCAACAGGATGAAGCTGCCCTTCAGCGCCCGCAGCCTTGTCGCGATCACTTCGAATTGGTCGCGGCCGAACACTCCTTACCATAGTCGCCCTCGCTGCCGAAGTATGGCGGATCGAGGTAGAACATCGTTTCCGGCCGGTCGTAGCGGTCCAAAAAATCAAGCGGTCCGATTTGGCGTTCTCGAGAATACGGCATTCACGCGGTCCAACCAGAAGCGCGTCGCCAGTAAGACGAGGAAATCTGCGGGGTCCGAAAGAAGGCGGATTGTCTGGATGGTGGGCGTGACAGGGATTGAACCTGTGACCCCTGCAATGTCAATGCAGTGCTCTCCCGCTGAGCTACACGCCCATCCGAAGCCGCGCATACACCATTTTTGCCACGGCGCGTCAATAGCAGGAAAGGGGAAAGAAAGGTTCGCCTTGCCGCACCGTCGAAGGCGCGCCGGAGGCCGGCGGCGGAAAACGGGTCAGGCTGCCTGCAGCATCTTTTCGACCTCGTTGACGAGGTCACGCAGATGGAACGGCTTCGACAGCACCTTGGCGTCTTTCGGCGCCTTGGAATCCGGATTGAGCGCAACGGCGGCGAAGCCGGTGATGAACATGACCTTGAGGTCGGGATCGATCTCGGTGGCGCGGCGGGCGAGTTCTATGCCGTCCATCTCCGGCATGACGATATCGGTCAACAGCAGCGAGAACGGCTCTTCGCGCAGCCGCTCATAGGCGCTGGCGCCGTTGTCGAAGTCGCTGACCTGGTAGCCGGCACGTTCCAGCGCCTTGACGAGGAACCGGCGCATGTCATCGTCGTCTTCCGCCAGTAGAATGCGTGCCATCTTGTCCCGTCCGAATCACCCACCCGGGACTGCCGTGGGGCAGCCCGTTAACCATCCTGTATATGAGGAGGTGAGGGTAAACATCAAGTGAACGATAAAGGCCCGATCCGGCTTTGACAAAGCGGTCCGGACGCCGAAACGCTGGACATGCGGCCGGCGAGGTGGCACCTTTCAAACCATGATGCATTGGTGTTTCCGGGTACGTTCAAATTGAAAACGGCAGCCGAGGATTTTTCGGTCGTTCCCCCCTTCGAAATCCGGTCGGGCGCCGAACAGCGTGTTCCCTTCCTCTTCAACTCGCCGCATAGCGGCCGTCACTATCCGGACCGGTTCCTGGCCATGGCAAGGCTGGACCGAAACGCCATCCGCCGCTCCGAAGATTGCTATGTCGACGAATTGTTCGGTGGCGCTGTTGCGCTCGGCGCGCCGATGCTGGCGGCAAACTTCCCGCGCGCCTATCTCGACGTCAACCGGGAGCCGTGGGAACTCGATCCGCGCATGTTCGCCGAACCGGTGCCGTCGTTCTGCAACATCCGTTCGGCGCGCGTCGCCGGCGGGCTTGGCACCGTGCCCAAGCTGGTGGGAGAAGGGCTCGACATCTATGCCGGCCGCTTGCCGCTGGCGGAAGCCGTCGCGCGTATCGAGGCCGTCTACAAACCTTATCACGAGACGCTGAAACGGCTTTTGACCAGGACCCATGCGCGGTTCGGCTTTGCCGTGCTGATCGATTGCCATTCGATGCCGGCGAGCATCAGGGTCGGCGACAGCGGTGTCAGGCCCGACTTCATCGTCGGCGACCGTTTCGGCATGTCCGCTGCGGCAGCGTTGACCGAGACGGCGATCGGCCTGCTCATCGGCATGGGCTACACCGTCGCCCATAACAAGCCCTACGCCGGAGGCTTCATCACCGAGCACTATGGCCGCCCCGTGCGTCATCTCCATGCGCTGCAGATCGAGGTCAATCGCGGGCTCTACATGAACGAGCGGACGTTCCAGAAATCCGCCGGCTTCGATGCGCTCGCCGACGATCTGGCGCAATTCTCGGCCGACCTTATGGCAATGCCCGACCACAATTTTATCGACCTGCCGCTTGCCGCCGAATGATTGCCGAAAACCGAAACGAGATCTTGCGCCGGATAAAGGCATCGGCGTGCGGGTCGGGACGCGCAATCGGCTGAGTGCCGCGCAAAAAAAAAGACCGCATCGTTTGCACGACACGGTCGAAGTCTAGGGAGGAAACGCCCAAGGAGGGCATGGACAGGAGAACCTGTCCGAGAACAAATCTATTGTGCGATGCACAAATGTCAAGCCGCCGTGCGGCGTTTTTAATTCACTATGATGTGGAAACTGCGTTTCGAGGGCGCCAGCGTTGCATTCGAGCAACAGTCGTCGATGCGCAAAAGTCCCGCACGCCCTTGTTTTGGCGGAAATCCACAGGCAGACGAATGGTTCCAGCACGCTAAAGCGCCTCGCGTTTGACCGAACGACGCGCTTTAGGTTGTT
Organism: Mesorhizobium sp. WSM4820; assembly: GCF_055811075.1. Lineage (NCBI taxonomy): Bacteria > Pseudomonadati > Pseudomonadota > Alphaproteobacteria > Hyphomicrobiales > Phyllobacteriaceae > Mesorhizobium > Mesorhizobium sp. WSM4820. The sequence goes on from NZ_JBVVQN010000003.1 coordinate 39,262, forward strand.
GTTTTATGCATGTCGTTATCGCAAAACCGCTGCACACTTTGCGCGACATGCATTACGCGGGAGAATCAGTTGGACATCAGCATCGATTTCATGCGGCGCATTGCGGATGCCGCCGCAGCCGAAACCTTGCCGCGCTTCCGCAGCCAGGGCGCGGTCGCCAACAAGGAGCAAGGCAGCTTCGACCCGGTCACCGAGGCCGACCGTGAGGCTGAGCGGGTTATCCGCGCGCTCATATCAGCGGAATATCCCGATCACGGCATCCTCGGCGAGGAGCATGGCAGCGAGAACATTTCCAGCAGGCATGTCTGGGTGATCGATCCGATCGACGGCACCCGTGCCTTCATTTCCGGCCTGCCGGTGTGGGGAACCTTGGTCGGGCTGACGGTCGACGGCGATGCCGTCGCCGGCATGATGTCACAGCCCTTCACCGGCGAGCTTTTCTACGCCAACGCATCCGGTGCCCATTATGAAGGCCCGGGCGGACCGCGAAGGCTGACGACACGCAAGACGACAAGCCTCGCCGAGGCGACGCTGTTCACCACCACGCCGGCACTGTTCAAGGGAGACGCGCGCCTCCGCTACGACCTGTTCGAGCGGCAGGTCCAGCTCGCCCGCTACGGCACCGACTGCTATGCCTTCGCCATGATCGCGGCGGGAAGCGTCGACATCGTCGCCGACCCCGGTTTGAAACCCTACGATATCGTCGCGCTGATCCCGATCATCGAGAAGGCCGGCGGCGTCGTCACCACCTTCGAAGGCGGACCGGCGGAAAGGGGCGGCGACATCCTGGCTGCGGCAACGCCGGAGCTTCATGCCGCCGCGATGGCGGCGTTGCGTGGCTGAACCGGCTGGGCAGCTGGCCATTACGCACTGAGGTGCCCACGGCGACGATAACCCAATGCTCCTGACGGCAAGGTGTCAGCAGCTCTCGGCTATGGAGACAATGCCACGGGAGGGAGTCTCATGCCGACGCAGTCAACAACCAGCCGTTCCGAAGATGCTCCAGTAGAAAATGCCCCGGCAGAAAATGCTCCATCAGACGGGCGGGCCGATTTCGATTTCTTCTTCGGACGCTGGAACGTCAACCATCGAAGGTTGCAAAAGCGCCTGCAAGGCGACACGAACTGGGACGTGTTTGGCGGGACATGCGAGGTGCGCCCGATCCTTGGCGGGCTCGGCAATGTCGACGACAATGTGATTGAATTGCCCGGCGGCGCCTATCGCGCCGCCACGCTGCGGACCTTCGATCCGGCGACGAGACAATGGTCGATCTGGTGGATCGACGGCCGCAGCCCGGCGACCATCGATATTCCGATGCGCGGCGCCTTCGAAGCAGGCGTCGGCACATTCCTGTGTGAAGACGTTTTCGACGGACGCGCTATCCAGGTTCGCTTCCTGTGGTCGCGGATCACTGAAAAATCGGCGCGCTGGGAGCAGGCTTTTTCAGCGGATGGCGGCAAGACCTGGGAGACCAACTGGATCATGGATTTCGCCCGGCAAGTGTAGGCCGACAACCGACCTGACAGGCATTTTTTCAAGCCAGGTTCGTTTCCAGGCCAAGTCATTCCTTCAAGCCAAGTCATGGATTTCAATGATTTGGAGCGGTCTTTTGCGCGTCCGGAGGAGCACGGCACTCAATCAGGAGTTGTCGTCGCTTCCCGGAATGAAGGCATCGAAGGCGGCAAAGAACTGCTCGCGATAGAAGTCGGCTTCCTGCAATATTTCATGGCGTGCACCATCGATCACCAGCAGTGAACCGAGACGCAGGTGTCTGGTGTAGGTTTCCACCGCTTTAGTCGAGACGACCTGGTCGGCGCCGGCGGCGACCACCAGCAAGGGAACCCGGATCCTGGCCATGAAGTCGGGATCGCTGATGACCTCGGAGGCCTGCGCCGCCGCTTTCAGCCAGCGGATCGTCGGGCCGCCGAGCGCCAGCTGCGGGTAGGTTTCGTAGAGCAGCGTGTTGCGCCGATACCGCTCGGGATCCGATGTCACCTTGTTGACGGCAAAGGGTATGGTTTTTCTGGGCCGCGGACCCCAGGCGGCATAAAGCTTGCCAAGACCCAGCAGACAGAACAGCGAGCAGAGGCGGCGAACGGTGGTTGTCGAGACCGGCAGGTCGGGCACCGCCAGGAAGGGCGCGATCAGCACCATGCGCCGTACGCGGTTCACCATCGACGGCCCGGCAAGCAGCGTGATCACCGCCCCGGCCGAATGGGCCAATATGTAATACGGCCCCCGGCAGTCGGGGAGCACGATCTCCTCGAAGAACTGTTCCAGGTCGCCGGTGTAGTCGAAGAAACTGCGGACATAGCCGCGCTCGCGATCGCTGATCAGCCGGTCGGAACCGCCCTGGCCGCGCCAGTCAAAGGTGGCGACGCCAAAGCCGCGGTCGGCGAGGTTGCGGATGGTCTCGAAATACTTTTCGATGCACTCGTTGCGGCCGGTCAAGAGGACCACGGTGCCCTTCATCGGGCGCGCAACGGCGGCAAAGAGGCCATAACGGATTTTCTTGCCGTCGCGCGCGGTGAAGAAACCACGGGCCGCATTTTCCGGCAGCGGATTGCCCGGAATTTCGTGGAAGAGGGGAATTTTGTCGAGGAGGTCCGTCATTCGGCGCTGCGTTTTAAGTGTCGCTGCCTGCATGGCGCAAGCTTTGGTAGGCATAGACGCCCCATGCAGCAAAAGCAAAGGGCAGCAAAAGCAAAGGAATTCCGGACGCGTTGGAAAGGCTGAACGAGCCAGCCGGCGAGTGAGGCCGAAAGCAGCTTGCGGCGTGCTTCCGGCCCCCCGTCGATCCGGGAGGAAGGGACGTTACACCCGGTCGGCCTCGTTGCGACATCTCGCGCATAACCGCGAAAACCGCAGCCGATTTCGCCGTGAATCATGCGCAATCAAAGTGTTACAGCTTCCTTTTGCGTGTCCGAGAGGACGCGCGACGCCGTAACCGCCGCCTGTTCCTTGATCCTGGAAGCAGTCTAACGCGACTTAGCTGAACGTCCGCCGAAGCCGCGGTTCATCTGCCGTTCATCGAGGCGGCAGAATCTTGAAATGCCTTCTCGTGCTCCCCAAATGTCTGTTGCGGCCGCCAATGTCGGGGCCGCTGGCCCATCCGGAACGCCGTCACGGGTTTCGCACCGGCCACACGTTTGTTGCTCAACAGGAGAACACACTATGCGTCACGTTGATTTTTCCCCGCTTTATCGTTCGACCGTCGGTTTCGACCGGCTGTTCACCATGCTCGATTCGCTTGCGCAGCCGGAAGGTGCACAGACCTATCCGCCCTACAACATCGAGCGCACCGGTGAGGATTCCTATCGCATCTCGATGGCGGTCGCCGGCTTCTCGGACGATGAGCTCTCGATCGAGGCTCACCGCAACGTTCTGACAGTCAAGGGTGAGCGCAAGGAGGGCAATGGCGAAGGCTCTGAACTGCTCTATCGCGGTATCGCCAGCCGGGCCTTTGAGCGCCGCTTCCAGCTTGCCGACCATGTTGATGTCGTCGGCGCCTCGCTGAAGAACGGCCTGCTCTTCGTCGACCTCAAGCGCAATATTCCCGAGGAGCTGAAGCCGCGCAAGATCGCGATCACCGCGTCTTCGGCGAAGGCCAAGCAGATCGAGGCCAAGACCACCGCGTAAGCTGCGTCACAAAGACGACCTAACAGACGAGGGCGGCGCCTGGCGCCGCCCTTTTTGAATTAGGTGCCGCTATCCAGCAATTAGCTCGCCAAAGCGGTCGACCTCTTCGGCCGTGGTCGCAAAGCTGGTGACGAAACGATAGAGCGCTTCGTCCTCGCCGATATGGCCATCAAAGTCGTGCGGCTTGTGCCAGTCGTAGAAGGCGGCACCGGCCAAATGCACCCGTTCAGCCTTGGCCTTTTTCATCACCGCGAACACTTCGTTGGCTTGCGGCAGCCAGGCCAGACGCGCCGACGCGGAATCCTCGATCAGTGCTGCGAGGCGTGCTGCCATGGCGTTGGCATGCCGCGCCGTGTCGAGCCACAGGTCGTCCTTGAAATAGGCTTCGAACTGCGCTGCGATGAAGCGCGATTTCGAGAACAATTGCGCCGCGCGCTTGCGCAGGAAGGCCAGTTCCCTGGCGCGGTCGAGGTCGAACAGCACGATAGCCTCGGCGCACCAGCAGCCGTTCTTGGTGCCGCCGAAAGAGAGGATGTCGACGCCGCCCTTCCAGGTCATCTCCGCCGGTGTTATCTCGAGCGCGACCAGCGCATTGGCGAAGCGGGCGCCATCCATGTGCAGCGGCAGTTTGTGATGCTTGGCGATCGCCGAAATCCTGGCAATTTCGTTCAGTGTGTAGATGGTGCCGACCTCGGTCGACTGGGTGATCGACACCGCCATCGGGCGCCCGGAATGGACGATTTCTGGCGCGAACCGGCCGACCGCCCTGTCCAGCCTATTCGGATCGATCTTGCCCAGCGCGCCGTCGACGGGATGGAGCCGTGAGCCGCCGGAAAAGTATTCCGGGGCGCCGCATTCATCCTCGATGACATGCGACTCTCGATGGCAGAAGGAAATGCCGCCCGATTTGTTGTAGGCGGTCAGCGACAGGGAATTGGCGGCGGTGCCGGTGGCCACGAAAAACACCGCGACCTCGCGCCCGAAGATTTCGTTGAAGCGCTGGTATGCCGCGTCGTCGAGGGCGCCGTCGCCATAGGCGGCGGAAAAGCCGCCGGCATGGGCCGACAGGCCCGCGGCGATGCTGGGATGGGCGCCTGCCCAATTGTCGGAAGCGAAATTCATGCGTTTGCCTGTGCTGGGAAAATCAAGGCGACCTTGGCCGCTTTCGCATGCCGCTCGCAAGTGCCAAGCGCCGGAAAAGCGGTAAAGCCAGCGAGAGGCCGGAGACCTAAAGCGCGTCGCGTTCGGCCGGCCTCATGCGACGCGCTTAAGGTTTTTGTTTTCATGCATATCGTTATCGCAATACCGCTGCACACTTTTGCGCGACATGCATTAAGGCGGACGACTGAAGGTTGCGTTTTGGCCGGGTGGCGCGTAATTTTCTGTCTCTGGATGCCCACAATTGTTGTGAATCGGTCTTGTGCGCATCCGCAATTTCTGTCATAAAAATTTAGGACAGTAGTGCTGTCTTATTTTGTCGCACAAAACAGGCTGGATTGGCGTATCATTGGGCCTCTCCGGCCGTTGCCGCGAGCGACAGGTAGACAGCCCGGCTCTGGCCTGTACGATTGCCGGATGCGAACCAGGCCGCCTGGTTCGGCAAGGATTTCGCAAGACGGGATTTCGCAAGACGTGCCGCAAGGATGAAAGGGAAGCTCATGCGCTTCCCAACGGAAACCAGCGCCCTAAGGGCTGGGATGGAGGACAGGACGATGACGGAAGTGACGCCATCTGCGACGAACGGCCCGGCCGCGCAGACGAAAGCGCCAGCCGTCAAAAATCCGTCCATCGCCACTGGCCTGGGCAGGATCGGGCGGACCCCTACCGGGTTCGCCGCTCACGGCCTTTACGATCCGCGCAACGAGCACGATGCCTGCGGCGTCGGCTTCATCGTCAATATGAAGGGCGTCAAGTCGCATCAGATCGTCACGGACGGCCTGGCGGTGCTCGAAAATCTGACGCATCGCGGCGCCGTCGGCGCCGACCCACTGATGGGCGACGGCGCCGGCGTGCTGGTGCAGCTTCCCGACCGCTTCTTCCGCGAGGAGATGGCCAGCCAGGGCGTCGAACTGCCCAAGCCCGGCCATTACGCCGTCGGCCATGTGTTCATGCCGCGCGATCCTGAGCTTCAGGCGCATATCGAAGGCATCATCGCCGAGGTCGCGCAGCTCGAAGGCCAGCCGCTGCTCGGCTTTCGCGACGTGCCGGTCGACAATTCATCGCTGTCAAAGGCGCCTGATATCGCTGCTTCAGAACCGGTCCAGCGGCAGGTGTTCCTCGGCCGTGGCGCCGAGATCGAGAGCGACGACGATTACGAGCGGCGGCTCTACATCCTGCGCAAGGTCATTTCCGGTCGTATCCATGAAGAGACCAAGGGCGTCGACAATGGTTTTTACGTCGTGTCGATGTCATCGCGTACCATCGTCTACAAGGGCATGTTCCTGGCCTATCAGGTCGGCGCCTATTACAAGGATCTGACCGATCCCCGTTTCGAGACGGCGCTGATCCTCGTCCACCAGCGCTTCTCGACCAACACCTTCCCGTCGTGGAAGCTGGCGCATCCCTATCGCATGGTCGCCCACAATGGCGAGATCAACACGCTGCGCGGCAACGTCAACTGGATGGCGGCGCGGCAGGCCTCGGTCGATTCCGAACTGTTCGGCAACGACATCTCCAAGCTGTGGCCGATCTCCTATGAGGGGCAGTCGGACACCGCCTGTTTCGACAATGCGCTCGAATTCCTGACGCAGGGCGGCTACTCGCTCGCCCACGCGATGATGATGCTGATCCCTGAGGCCTGGGCCGGCAACAAGCTGATGGATCAAGATCGCAAGGCCTTTTATGAATACCACGCCGCCCTGATGGAGCCGTGGGACGGGCCGGCGGCGGTGGCCTTCACCGACGGCCGCCAGATCGGCGCCACGCTCGACCGCAACGGGCTGCGCCCGGCGCGCTATATTGTCACCGACGACGATCGCGTCATCATGGCCTCGGAAGCCGGCGTGCTGCCGGTGCCGGAGGAAAGGATCGTCAAGAAGTGGCGGCTGCAGCCCGGCCGCATGCTTTTGATCGACCTGGAGAAGGGCCGCATCGTTTCCGACGAGGAGATCAAGTCGGAGATCGCGACCAGGCATCCCTACAAGAGCTGGCTCGCCAACACCCAGCTCATCCTCGAAGACCTGAAGCCGGTCGAGCCGCGGGCGCTGCGCAGGGACGTCAGCCTGCTCGATCGCCAGCAGGCGTTCGGCTTTACCCAGGAAGACACCAAGCTGTTGATGTCGCCGATGGCGACCACCGGCCAGGAAGCGGTCGGCTCGATGGGCACCGACACGCCGATTTCGGCGATGTCGGACAGATCGAAGCTGCTCTACACCTATTTCAAGCAGAACTTCGCCCAGGTCACCAACCCGCCTATCGACCCGATCCGCGAGGAACTGGTGATGAGCCTGGTGTCGTTCATCGGGCCGAGGCCTAACATCTTCGACCTCGTCGGCAATTCGCGTCGCAAGCGGCTCGAAGTGCGCCAGCCGATCCTGACCAATGGCGATCTTGAGAAGATCCGCTCCATCGGTCATACCGAGGACCGTTTCGACACCAAGACGATCGACATCACCTATGCTTCGAACGAAGGCGCGGCCGGCATGCAGGGCGCCATCGACCGGCTGTGCGAGCGCGCCGAGGCGGCGGTCGCCGGCGGCTACAACATCATCATCCTGTCCGACCGTCAGCTCGGGCCGGACCGCATCGCCATCCCGGCATTGCTGGCGACGGCGGCAGTCCACCATCATTTGATCCGCAAGGGATTGCGCACGTCGGTGGGGCTGGTGGTCGAGTCCGGCGAACCGCGCGAGGTGCATCATTTCTGCTGCCTTGCGGGCTATGGCGCCGAGGCGATCAATCCCTATCTCGCCTTCGACACGCTGCTCGACATGCACAAGCGCGGCGAGCTGCCGGCCGAAGTCGACGCCAATGAGGTCGTCTCCCGCTACATCAAGTCGATTGGCAAGGGCATTCTCAAGGTGATGTCGAAGATGGGCATCTCGACCTACCAGTCCTATTGCGGCGCGCAGATCTTCGACGCCATCGGGCTGAAGACCGATTTCGTGCAAAAATATTTCACCGGCACCGCGACGCTGATCGAAGGCGTCGGGCTGGAAGAGATCGCGGCCGAGACGGTCAGCCGCCACGCCGACGGCTTCGGCAACGACCCGGTGCTGCGCAACAGCCTCGAGGTCGGCGGCGAATACATGTTCCGCATGCGCGGCGAAGCGCATATCTGGTCGCCCGATGCGGTGGCCACCCTGCAGCACGCCGTGCGCCAGGGATCGTGGCAGACGTTCAAGGACTATTCCGCTCAGATCGACAGCGAGACGGCGCGGGCGCAGAGCATTCGCGGCCTGTTCAAGATCAGGCTGGCCGAAGAAACCGGGCGCAAGAAGGTCGCGCTCGACGAGGTCATGTCGGCTGCCGATATCGTCAAGCGGTTCTCGACCGGGGCGATGTCCTTCGGCTCGATCTCCAGGGAAGCGCACACCACGCTGGCGCGCGCCATGAACACGATCGGCGGCAAGTCGAACACCGGCGAGGGCGGCGAAGAAGCCGACCGTTACCTGCCGCTGCCGGACGGCGGCAAGAACCCCGAGCGTTCGGCGATCAAGCAGGTCGCTTCCGGGCGTTTCGGCGTGACGGCGGAGTATCTGGTGAACTCCGATGTGATGCAGATCAAGGTGGCGCAAGGCGCGAAGCCCGGCGAGGGCGGTCAGCTGCCCGGTCACAAGGTCGATGCCACCATTGCCAAGGTCAGGCATTCGACGCCCGGCGTCGGCCTGATCTCGCCGCCGCCGCATCACGACATCTACTCGATCGAGGATCTGGCGCAGCTCATCTACGACCTCAAGAACGTCAATCCGGCGGCTGATGTCTCGGTCAAGCTGGTTTCGGAAGTCGGTGTCGGCACGGTTGCGGCCGGCGTCGCCAAGGCGCGCGCCGATCACATCACCATTTCCGGCTATGACGGCGGCACCGGCGCATCGCCGCTGACCTCGCTCAAGCACGCCGGCAGCCCGTGGGAAATGGGCCTTGCCGAGACGCACCAGACGCTGGTGCTCAACGGCCTCAGGTCGCGCGTCGCGCTGCAGGTCGATGGCGGCCTGCGCACCGGACGCGACGTCGTCATCGGCGCGCTGCTTGGCGCCGACGAATTCGGCTTCTCGACCGCGCCGCTGATCGCGGCCGGCTGCATCATGATGCGCAAGTGCCATCTCAACACCTGCCCGGTCGGCGTCGCGACGCAGGATCCGGTGTTGCGCAAGCGCTTCAAGGGCACGCCGGAACACGTCATCAACTTCTTCTTCTATGTGGCGGAAGAGGTCCGGGCGCTGCTCGCCGAAATGGGCTACACCCATCTCGACCAGATCATCGGCGACACCGAACTCCTGGAGAAGCGGGCGCTGATCCAGCACTGGAAGGCGCGCGGGCTCGACTTCAGCAAGATGTTCTTCAAGCCGGATGCCCCGCATGAGGCGGTGCACTGGACCGAGCGGCAGAAGCATCCGATCGACGACGTGCTCGACCGCAAGCTGATCGAGTTGGCCAAGCCGGCGCTGGACGCCAGGCAGCCGGTCAGCATCGAGCTGCCGATCCGCAATGTCGACCGTTCGACCGGCGCCATGCTGTCGGGCGAAGTGGCAAAGCGCTTCAAGCACAAGGGCCTGCGCGAGGACACGATCTCGGTCAAGCTCACCGGCACCGCCGGCCAGTCCTTCGGCGCCTTCCTGGCGCGTGGGGTTTCGTTCGAGCTGGTCGGTGCCGCCAATGACTACGTCGGCAAGGGCCTGTCGGGCGGACGCATCGTCATCCGCCCGCCTGAGAACACGAAGATTGTCGCAGCCGAGTCGATCATCGTCGGCAACACCGTGCTTTACGGCGCGACCGAGGGCGAGGCCTATTTCTGCGGCGTCGCCGGCGAGCGTTTTGCGGTTCGCAATTCGGGCGTCGCCGCCGTCGTCGAAGGTGTTGGCGACCATGGCTGCGAGTACATGACCGGCGGCATTGTCGTCGTCATCGGGCAGACCGGCCGCAACTTTGCCGCCGGCATGTCGGGCGGCGTCGCCTATGTGCTCGACGAGGTGGGTGATTTCGCCGAGCGCTGCAACATGGCGATGGTCGAACTGGAACCCGTTCCCGAAGAAGACGACCTGATGGAGAAACTGCTCCATCATGGCGGCGACCTCGACCACAAAGGCCGCGTCGACGTGTCCGGCGACATGACCAGCCATGATGAGGAGCGGCTCTATCAGCTGATCTCGAACCACGTCCATTACACGGGTTCGGTGCGCGGCCGCGAGATCCTCGACAACTGGGCGACTTTCCGGCCGAAATTCCGGAAGATCATGCCGGTCGAATACCGTCGCGCGCTGATCGAAATGGAACGCATGCGCATGGGCGTTGCGGCGGAATAGGCTTTGGGATTTGCCGGGAAGCAAAGCTTCCCGGTCGACGCCTTCATCAACAATCCTGGCCTCGGACTGAAGGTTGCCATGGCTGCCTTATGAGGTTAACGGGTGCGACGTCGAGCGCGCCATCTGGACAGCAGGGACTGGACTATGGGCAAGGTAACAGGGTTTCTCGAGATCGACCGGCAGGTGCACAAGTACCAGCCGGCTTCCGACCGCATCCGGCATTTTCGCGAGTTCACGCTGCCGATGTCGGACAAGGAGGTCGAGAAACAGGCCGCGCGCTGCATGGATTGCGGCATTCCGTACTGCCACGGGCCGACCGGCTGCCCGGTCCACAACCAGATCCCGGACTGGAACGACCTCGTCTACAATGGCGACTGGGACAATGCGATCCGCAACCTGCATTCGACCAATAATTTCCCGGAATTCACCGGCCGCATCTGTCCGGCACCCTGCGAGGAAGCCTGCACGCTGAACCTCGAGGACATTCCGGTCGCTATCAAGACGATCGAGCAGGCGATCGCCGACAAGGCCTATGAAACCGGTCATATCCGGCCCTATCCGCCGGAAAGGAAGACCGGCAGGCGCGTCGCAATCATTGGCTCGGGGCCGGCCGGCATGGCGGCCGCCCAGCAGCTTGGCCGCGCCGGCCACGACGTTCACGTCTACGAGCGCGAGAGCCGGCCGGGCGGGCTGATGCGCTACGGCATCCCCGACTTCAAGATCGAGAAGCACTACATCGACCGGCGCATCGAGCAAATGCAAGGCGAGGGCGTGAGTTTTCACTGCGGGATCAATGTCGGCGTCGACAAGCCGGTGGCGGAACTGCTCGCCGAATATGACGCGGTGCTCTATTGCGGCGGTTCGGAAACGCCGCGCCCGGCCAACATTCCCGGCGATGATCTCGACGGCGTGCATGACGCGATGCCTTACCTGGTGCAGCAGAACAAGCGCATCGGCGGTGAGCCGATCCAGTCGGTGGCGTGGCCCTCGCCGCCGATCGTCGCCGGCGGCCAGCATGTCGTCGTCGTCGGCGGCGGCGACACCGCGTCCGACTGCGTGGGCACCGCCTTCCGCCAGGGCGCCGTGCGCGTCACCCAGCTCGACATCCGGCCGCAGCCGCCGGAAAAGGAAGACAAGCTTTCGGTCTGGCCCTACTGGGCGACGAAGATGCGCACCTCGTCCTCGCAGGCGGAAGGGGCCGAGCGCGAGTTCCAGGTGGCGACGCTCGAATTCATCGGCGAGGACGGCGCGTTGACCGGCGTCAAATGCTGCGAGGTCGATGAAAAGCGCAAGCCGATCGCCGGCACGGAATTCGTCATCCGCGCGGATCTCGCCTTCATCGCTATCGGCTTTGCCGGGCCGGCCGCCGTCGGGCCGGCGTCGGAACTGGCTGGCCAGATGAAGATCGCCATCGACAGCCGCCGCTCGAACAACGTCGAGGCCAATGATCGCGACTACAAGACCAGCGTCGAAAAGCTCTATGCGGCGGGCGATGTGCGCCGCGGTCAATCGCTGGTCGTCTGGGCGATCCGCGAGGGCCGTCAGGCAGCGCGTTCGATCGACGAGGCGCTGATGGGATCGAGCGTGCTGCCGCGCTGAGACCGTCTCCTACTTGTGCGGCCGCCCGGCAGGTTTACGGAGTGATCGCCGTGGTCGTTTCGGGCACGGCCGGCGCCGCAGGCTGCTTCCTTGGCGGCCAGGAAAAATCGTCGGCGCGTCCGGGCGAAGCAGCTGATACCTTGCCCTCGACGAAGAGTTTTTCGCCAGGCCCGTCCGCCTTTGCCGGCGCTGCGGCGCCGAGAAGTTCCGAACCGCCGTCGAGTGCCGGATCGCTGAGCAGCATCGGCACGGTGCGATCGACGGGCATGGGTGTCGGCGCCGGCGCCCCGACCGGAGCGCCGGCTGGCGCATAAGCTGCCAGTGTGCCCGGAGGCGAGGTCATTCCAAGGATCTTCAGCAAGGGTTTTTCGGCATAGAAGGCGAGCTTGCGTTTGCCGGCTTTCGACACACGAATGCCGTCGTCGGTGCGCAGGCGCACCGGCTGGCCGTTGATATCAGGCCCGCTGGTGACAAAGGCGCCTTCCTCGTCGACGAAACCGTCCCAGATGTCGACGAATTCGCCGCCGTGGCTTTCGGCCGTCGAGCGGTAGATGTCGTTGAAAGCCAGCATGTCGGAGGTCATCTTCGGCGCCTTGAAGGCCGGCATGCCGACCCACAGATACGGCACCTTGGCCGATGCGATGGCCCTGCCGAACGCTTCGGTACGGCGTTCGTATTCCTTGGTCCACGCTTCGGACCGTGGCTGTTCGCGTTCACCGTTCACGCGCATCTGCTGCCGATCGTTGGAACCCAGCATGACGATCACGGCCGCCGGTTTTTCGGCCTCGATCAGCGACTTGATCTGTTCGGGCCAGTTGTAGAAATCGTCACGCACGAAACCGGACGAACCATTGCTGCGAACGACGATCCTGACCTTGTTGTTTTCGGCGAAGGCGGTGTCGAGACCCTCGGCGAGGCCGGTCGCCATGAAATCGCCGACCACCAGAACGGTGCGGGCATCCGGCGCCTTCTCGACAATGGGGGCTGCCGGCTCAGCCGGCCGGCGCGGCGCAGCACGCGACTTTCTGACTTTTGGCTTGCGTGGCCCGATCCTCTGAATCCGTCGCGGCTCAATCAGTCGTGGCGGCTCCATCCGCTCGCTTCGGCGCAGAAACAACAGGTCGCGCAGCGACCAGCCACGCCTTTGTTCTTCCTGCGCCACGGCCGGCGTGTGAAAGACGGCGGCAGTGCCGACGGCCAGGACGGCAATAGCCAGAATCAGGATCGGCACGCGACGAAGGATCACACGGATACGCGCAGCCGAAACCAATTACCGTCTCCATCCCTAAAGAGCGCCGGACTCTGATACAACCGTGCCGCCGCTCTACCTTAAGTTGAGCATCGGATTTCCTCAAAACCGGTTTGGGTCCGATGCTCCAGGTCTGCCCTATGCGAGGCTAGTTCTGCCTGAGCCATTTGAGCACTTCCATGCTCGGATGTCCGTCCTGGGTCAAGCCAGCCTTCGCCTGGAAGGCCATGATGGCGGCTTTCGATCCCTCGCCGATCTTGCCGTCGAACTTGCCGTCATAGTAGCCGTACTGGGAAAGCCGTTGCTGAAGCTCCTGCCTCTCCTCGAAGGAGAGCTTCGTGAAAGGCCGCTTCCAGTCCTGCACAAGCCCACCATAACCGGCGATTTCGTCGGCAAGAAGGCCAACGGCAACCGCATATTTGTCGGCATTGTTGTAGCGCTTGATGACCGAAAAATTCTTGACCATCAGGAAAGCCGGGCCGCCACGGCCGCCTGGCACCTTCAGTGTGGCCTTCTCCCCACTCTTGAACGGCTTGCCGTTGGCACGCGTGACACCCAGCGCTTGCCATTGCGACAACGACTTCGATCCGGCCGGGAACTTCTTTCCGTCGGGAAGGCTGACTTCATAGCCCCAGGTCTTGCCGGCCTGCCAGCCGTTCTTCCTGAGCAGATTGGCGGCCGTTGCCAATGCATCGGGAATCGAATTCCAGATGTCACGCTTGCCGTCGCCGTCCATGTCGACCGCATAGGCCTGGTAGCTGGTGGGAATGAACTGGGTATGGCCCATGGCGCCGGCCCATGAGCCACTGAGGTGGCTTTTATCGATGTCGCCCCTTTGCAGGATCTTCAGCGCCGCGATCAACTGCGTGCGGGCGAATTTCGATCGTCTCGAATCGGCATAGCCAAGCGTGGCTAGCGAACGCACGACATTGCGCATGACATCGTCGCGCTTTAGGATTTCGCCGTAGTTCGATTCCATCGACCAGATCGCCAGCAGGATGTGACGGTCGACGCCGTATCTTGCCTCGATCCTGTCCAGCCACGGCTTCCACTTCCTGGCCATCTGCTTGCCAACAGCGACCGACTGGTCATGGACGCGGTTGTCGAAATAGTCCCAGGCGGGCGCGGTGAATTCGGGTTGATAACGCGCTTTTTCCAGCACGACCGGGTCGGCATCGCTGATGCCCTCGAATGCGCGGTCGTAAACGGCGCCGGAAACGCCGCTCCGCACCGCGGTGGCGCGGAAGCTCGCCACCCATTGCCGGAAACCGGCGTCGGCAAAAGCCGATCCGGTGGGCATCAGCAAGGCAAGCGACAGACTGGCGGCCGCAACGATGCTGGTGAAGCGCTTTGCGGCGTCGCGAACGGACATCTTTTCCTCCTTCTTCATCACAGGAAGATCATTCATCGCCGAACCCGGTTAGCATTTAGTTTACCATAGGTGCCGTTGGGAACGAAAAGGCGGGTTGGTGCTTTACGGACTACAGATTTTTTCTGACCAGCCGTTCCATAATCCCAGATTCCGGCACGAAAATGTCTTGAAGCGGGATTGCCGAACAGCCTTAGAAGCGGATATTTGACAGCATGAAGAGAGTTCGCAAGGCAGTTTTCCCGGTCGCTGGCCTCGGCACGCGTTTTCTCCCGGCCACCAAGGCCATACCCAAGGAAATGCTGACCGTCGTCGACAGGCCAGTCATCCAGTATGTGGTCGACGAGGCACGCGAAGCCGGCATCGAGCATTTCATCTTCGTGACCGGACGCAACAAGGCGGTCATCGAGGACCATTTCGACGTTCAGTTCGAACTCTATGACACGCTCGCCCAACGCGGCAAGGACGACGAGCTCGCCCGCCTGCAGCGGCTGCAACCTTCGCCAGGGCAGACCAGCTTCACCCGCCAGCAGGTGCCGCTTGGCCTTGGCCATGCCGTCTGGTGTGCCCGCGAGCTGGTCGGCGACGAGCCCTTCGCGCTGCTTTTGCCCGATATGATCATGCAATCCGAAAAAAGCTGCATGAAGGAGATGGTCGAGCTTTATGCCGAGACCGGCAACAACATCGTCGCGGTTCAGGAATGCGACCCCGCCGAGGCCCATAAATACGGCATCGTCGGCCGCGGCGAGGATACGCATCACGGTTTCCGCATTACCGGCATGGTGGAGAAGCCGAACACCGGCACGGCACCCTCCAACCTATACATCAACGGGCGCTACATCCTGCAGCCGGAGATATTTGGGATACTCGAAGGCCAGGAGAAGGGCGCCGGCAACGAGATACAACTCACCGATGCGATGCTGAAGCTGGAGAAGCAGCAGCCCTTCTATGGCTGCCACTACCGAGGGCGCACCTTCGATTGCGGATCGCCGGAAGGCTTTGTCGAGGCCAACGTCGCCTTCGCGCTGTGGCGCAGCGACATGAACGGACGCATGGCGGGCGCTATCAGCAAGCTTCTCGACGAGATGAAACCGTCAGAGCAGCGGGGCGCGGCGTTCTAACCCCCGGGCTAATGCATGCGCGCAAAAGCATGCCCTCGGGCCTGAACCGAGGGTGCGCGGCGGCTTGGTTTACGGCTGCAGCGTCACCCCGACAAAGATGCTGTGGGCGGTGTAGTCGCGGCCCTCGATGTTGCTGGTCTGTTTTTCAGTTCTGGCGCGGGTGGTCAGCCCGGCATATCGGTTCAGCCACCATGTCAGTCCGGCCTCGGCGCTCAGCGTCAGATCATGGCCGTCCGACCCGATGTAGTCGCGCCAGTCTACGCCGAGAGCTGCGTTGCCGATCAGGTTGGCACGGATTTCCCGCTCGGCGGTGAGGCGGCCGGAGTAAAGGATGGTGCCGCTTTCGTCGGCGGTTGTCGTGCCCTCGACGATCGTCTGCCCGGTGAGGCCGATCGTGGTGCCGCGTTGCGGCGACCATCTGAGGTCGGCGTTCACCGTGGCGCCCGAAATTGCCGGCAGGCGGTCATCGTCGATCGCCTCGCGCAGCCAGCCGGCCGAGAACTCGCCGGCAAGCTTCTCGCCGAGGTCGAGCTCGGCGCCGGCCCGAACCCCAAGCCGCGTCGAGGATCGTTCGAAACCATTGCTGTCGACGCGCAAATCATAGACCCGGCGGCCGATTTCGACCTCGGTGAAAGGGGTGATGGCGGGCGAAATCTCATAGCCGGTGCGCAAGGTGGCGGTATAGAGCGTCGAATCGCGGTCTTTCTGCGACAGCGTTCCGCCCGTCGAAAGCCTGGCGTCGCCGTAGATGTCGTGTTCGACTGCGCCGGTCAGGGCGAAGCGCATCTTGCCGGCATCCTTCTCGACCGCCAGGCTGCCATCAATGGTCTGGCGCACCGGCTGCTCGGCGGTGCCTTCGATGACGACCGGCGAGGAAGCCGATTCCGGTGCCGCCTCGTAACCGAGCTTGGCGATGGCGCGCAGATCGTTGTCGAAGTCGACATTGAGCGTGCCTTCGACACGGCCGCGCGCCTCCTCAACCTCGTCGCCCGATAGGGTCTTGAGAAATGTGCCGTAGCCGTCGACGGTAGCCGAATTCTCCCGCCAGTCGGAGATGGCGTTGAAGCGCAGCGTCGTTTCCGACAGCAGGGCCGGCTTGCCTTCGCTGCTTGAATCGGCATTCGATGAGGCCTTCAGGCCTTGCTCGAGCGTCGGCCTGATCACGAACGAGCCGAGTTTGATACCGGTGGCGGCGAACGGGTCGTCCTCGGCCCTCCTGTCCCGGCCTTCGATGGCTTCGGCGCGCTCGGCGCCCGGATCGAGTTGCTGCCTGTCGGCGGAATCGATGGTCACGGCACGGGAATTGATTGGGTCCGTCTCGGCGGTGTCCTCGTCATCCGTCGGGGCCGTCGTCGCGTTGGCGGCCTGTGTCTCGGCGGCTTCGTCCTGATCGGCTGCGCCCTGGGTTGCGCTCGATGGCCGGCGCGGCGGGACGGGAACGGGGGCGTCCGCAAACGGATCGTCGGTTGCTTCCGGCGGATCAAAAATGCTTCCGGTCGCCGGTGCCGCGTCGTCGTCCTGCACGGCGCCCGGGCTGGCCGGCTGATAGGCGGGCGTCGGCGCCGTGCTCTGGGTGGTTGCACCGGCCTGCGCCGTCTGATCCTGGGCAATGCTCAATTGCCTGGTTTTGCGCTGCTGGTCGTCCAGAATCGCCGATTCCGAAACCTCGCCGCGCAGCTCGGTTACTTGGGCATAGGGCTGCGCAGGCCGCAGCAAGGCGAAGACGCTGGTCGCCAGCAGCAAGGCGCAGACCGCCTTGCCGTTTCGTCTTCTTTTCTTTTCAGGCGGGGCCTCGGACATCGCTACCACTGCTTGCGCGGCGCACGCGCGCCATACTTACCGAACCGTAAACGGGGATGGTTAACGTTGGGTTGAGGCGGCGGTCGATCAAAGCCCACTTGACGGCTAACGGATGGCAATTCCGTTGGACAGGCGCGCAGCAAAGCGCTAATCGCATCAGCCATGCATGCGGGATCCCCAGACAAGAAGCGGCTCGATGGGCAGGCTTCGATCGCCTCGGCGCTTAGAACGGTAGCGACCGAGCAGGCCGGTGTCGCGGCGCTGGCGGCCGCGCTCGAGAACGGATTGACCGAACCGTTCGCGCGCGCCGTCGATATGGTGTCGCATATCGCTGGCCGCGTCATCGTCAGCGGCGTCGGCAAGAGCGGCCATATCGGCTCAAAGATCGCGGCAACGCTCGCCTCGACCGGCACGCCGGCTTTCTTCGTCCATTCTGCCGAAGCCAATCATGGCGACCTCGGCATGATCGCCAGGGACGACGCCATCATCGCCATCTCGTGGTCGGGCGAGAGCCGCGAGCTCAAGGGCATCATCGCCTATTCCAGGCGCTTCTCGATCCCGCTGATCGCAGTCACCGCCGGAGAGCGATCGGCGCTGGCGCGGGCGGCCGATGTGGTGCTTTTGCTGCCGCGTGCGCCGGAAGCCTGCCCGCACGGCCTGGCGCCGACGACATCGACGCTGCTGCAACTGGTGATCGGCGATGCACTGGCCATCGCGCTGCTCGAAGCGCGCGGCTTCACGCCGGATCATTTCCGCACCTTCCATCCCGGTGGGCAACTTGGCGCCAATCTGACGCAGATCCGCGAGATCATGCATGTCGGCGACAGGCTGCCGCTGGTGCCTTCCGGCACTGGAATGCGCGAAGCGATCCTCGAATTGTCGCGCAAGGGGTTTGGCTGCGTGGCGATAACCGCTGCGGATGGTGCGCTGATCGGCATCATCACCGACGGCGACATCAGGCGCCACATCGGCAGCAATCTTCTGGCGATGAGCGTCGATCAGGTCATGACCAAGGAGCCGAAGACGGCCGGACCGGATACGCTGGTGGCGACCGCGCTGCAGACGATCAACAGTTCGACCATCTCCAGCCTGATGGTTGTCGAAGGCAGACGGCCGGTCGGACTTGTCCACCTGCACGATCTGCTGCGCATCGGCGCGGCCTGAGCTCGCCAGAGCGAATTTCGAAACAGTCTCTGAGAGACAGCAGGCCAGTTTGAAAAGTCGCCCGCCGGGATGGTCGGATCAGTCCAGGACCGCCTCGACCGTCAGTTCCAGATCGGTGTCGGCCGCGCCCGTCACGCGCACCTGCGTGCCGGCCGGCAGGTCGGGGCCGGAGACGCGCCATAGCGTGTCGCCCAGCTTTATGCGGCCGCGGCCGTCCCTGATCGGCTCGTCCAGGGTGGCCATCCTGCCGATCATCTGTGCGCCGCGGCGGTTGAGCAGTGGCTGATCGGTGCCATCATCGCGCCCACCCACCAGTCTCTTGCCGACATAGGTTGAAACCAGCGACATCGCCAGGAAGGCGAGAACCTGGATCTGCCAGGTCCAGAAGTCCGCGTCCCAGATGAGCAGGGACACCACGCCGATCAGCAGAGCGGCGATGCCGATCCACAGCATGAATATGCCCGGTGCGATGACCTCCATCACCAGGAGGACGAAGCCGAGAACCATCCAAACCCAAGGGCCGAGTTCGGAAATGACGCGTTCGAACATGGCCTCAGGTCTCGCTGGGACGAACCACGGGCGGGCGTGCAGCCTGCCGCGTGGTGCCGGCAGTGCCCTCTGCGCCGAAAACTTCCTTGGCGATCGCGCCGATGCCGCCGAGCGTGCCGATCAATGAGGAAGCTTCCATAGGCATCAGCACGACCTTGCTGTTTGTGGCGGAGCCGATCCTGGTCAGTGCTTCGGTGTATTTCAGCGCAACGAAGTAGTTGAGCGCCTGCACGTCGCCCTTGGCGATCGCTTCCGACACCACCTGCGTGGCGCGGGCCTCGGCCTCGGCCGAGCGTTCGCGCGCCTCGGCGTCGCGGAAGGCGGCTTCCTTGCGGCCCTCGGCTTCCAGGATCTGCGACTGCTTGAGGCCTTCGGCGTCGAGGATCTGCGCGCGCTTGTTGCGCTCGGCCATCATCTGGCGACCCATCGATTCGACGAGATTGGCCGGTGGATTGATGTCCTTGATCTCGACGCGGGTGATCTTGATGCCCCAAGGATGTGCCGCCTCATCGACGACGCGCAGCAGGCGTTCGTTGATGGCGTCGCGGTTCGACAAAAGCTCGTCGAGGTCCATCGATCCCATCACGGTACGGATGTTGGTCATCGTCAGGTTGAGGATGGCGTTCTCCAGACCGGCGACCTGGTAGGCGGCCTGCGCCGCGTTGAGCACCTGGTAGAAGGCGACGCCGTCGACGGCGACGGTGGCGTTGTCGCGGGTGATGATCTCCTGCGTCGGGACGTCGAGCACCTGCTCCATCATGTTCAATTTGGAGCCGATGCGGTCGACGAACGGCACGATGAGGTTGAGGCCGGGACTCAATGTCCTGGTATAGCGGCCAAAGCGTTCGACGGTATAGTTGTAGCCTTGCGGGATTGTCCGGATGCCTTTGAAAAGCACGAGCACGACAAGAGCGACGAGAACAAGAAGCGCGATATCGAAACCACTGAAATCCATTTGGCTCTCCCTCAGATGCCGGCCACGGAAATGTTTCAACGCGACCGACTTCACCAAACACTTAAGTGTGTTTCAGGAACGTTACAATCAGGTGATAGTGGATAACCGGTGCATAGACAGCCGTGCTTGCGGCGCTCGATTATGTCCGCTTCAGATCCAGCCCGACAGTTCGCGCCGCACCATCGCCTCGATCACCGCCATGCCCTCGGCACTGTCGTTGAGGCAGGGAATATGCGCGAACTTTTCGCCGCCGGCATGATGGAAGGTCTCGGCCGCCTCCCTGCCGATCTCGTCCAGCGTCTCGATGCAGTCGACGGAAAAGCCCGGATTGACGATGGCGATCGATCTCACGCCTTCTCCGGGCAATTTCTCGACCGTCTTGTCGGTGTAAGGCTGCAGCCACTCCTGCGCGCCGAAGCGCGACTGGAACGTGGTGATCAGCTTCTTCTCATCCCAGCCGAGCTTTTCCCGCAGCAGCCGGGTCGTCTCAAGGCAATGGGCCTGATAGGGGTCACCCTTGTCGGAATAGGGTTTCGGAATGCCGTGATAAGAGGCGATGACCATTTCCGGCTCGAAATCGAGGCTCGCCAGATGGCGCTCAATCGACGCGGCGAGCGCTTCGATATAGACCGGTTCGGCATAGTAGGGCGGCACGCTGCGGATCGCCGGGGCGCGGCGCATCTTCATCAGCGCGCGAAACAACTGATCGTTGGCGGTGGCGGTCGTGGTCGCGGAATATTGCGGATAAAGCGGAAAAGTCAGAATGCGGTCGCAGCCCTGCGCGACCAGCCCTTTGGCGACGCTCTCGGTCGAAGGATTGCCGTAACGCATTGCCCAGTCGACGCTGACGCCGGGTAGGTCGCGCAGCGCCTCGGTCAGCTTTTCGCTCTGAGCGCGGGTGTAGGTGCGCAGCGGCGACTCGTCACGCTGCCGGTTCCAGATCCTGGCATAGTTGGCGCCCGACTTCTTCGGCCGTGTGGTGAGAACCAGCCCGTAGAGGATCGGGTACCAGATCGCCTTGTTGAGTTCGATGACGCGCGGATCGGACAGGAACTCCCTGAGATAGCGCCACATCGGCTTGAATTCCGTGCCGTCGGGCGTGCCGAGATTAACCAGCATGACGCCGATCCTGCCCGCCCCGACCGGCGGCTGTCCTGCCGGCAGCGGGTCGAGGACCGTCGCGGCCTTGGGATCGGCAGGGTTGGAAGGCGTCATAAGGGATCTCCGGACACCGCGCGAAACTAGCGATGCCGCGCCGGTTTTCAATGCAGCGTCTGGCCGCACCTTATCTAAGCTTGGGAGGCGAAAGCAGAAAAACCCGCCCGGTTTGCCGGACGGGTTTTCCAACAATGACAGAAGAATTCAGTTTGCGGCCGGGATGGTCAAGGTTGCGCCGACGGGAAGCCGGCGCGGCTCGTAGTCCTGGTTGGCGTCGGAGATCGTTTTCCACCTGGCGCCATCGCCATAGGCCTTTTCCGCCAAATCCCAATAGGTGTCGCCGGCAACGATCACATGGCTGCTTTCGGCCGGCTTTGCCGGCTCGGCAGGCGCAGCCTCCGCTGGTGCCGGCGCTGCCGGGGCGGGTTCCGTCGGCACGGCTGGCGGTGTCGTGGCAATATCGTCCGAACCGGCCGGCGGTTCGGGAATCGCCGGCTCCGCAGTCGCGGCTGGAGCCGTTTCTGCCGGTTTTGCGGGCTCGGCCGGAGCGGGAGCCTCGGCCGGCTTCGCCGATTCCTGGGCCGAATCCTGCGCCGGTTGCTGGGCCGGTTCCGCCGCGGCGGCGGCCGTGATTTCGGTGATGCGGCCCTCGAGCTTCGGCGTATAGGGCCGATGCGCGCCGAGATAATCGGCGACCACCTGTTCGAGGCCCGGACCGTAATCGTAGGCGTTCTTGGCCTTGTCGGCGAACACCTTGTAGCCGTCGCCACCCTGGCGCACATAGTTGTTGGTGGCGACCAGGTAATCCTTGTCCGGATTGATCGGCGTCCACCCGCCGCCTTGCATGACCTCGACCGACTTGACGCGCCCGGCATTCGCGGCGGCCGATTTGTCGAATGAATACTTCAGGCCGGCAACCTGGGGGAAGCGGCCGGCGCCGTCCTCGATCTGGCTGAGACCGTTCTCCAGCCCGGCAACCAGATCCTTGCCGGAAATCTGGAAGGTCGCCACTGTGTTCTGGAACGGCAGCACGTTCAGCACCTCGCCCATGGTGACGGTGCCCTGGTCGATCGAAGCGCGCAGACCGCCGCCATTCGTGATGACGATCTCGACACCCTGGTCCTTGACGCGGTCGAGGACGGCATCGGAGACGAGATTGCCCATCTCGCACTCGCGGGTGCGGCAGTTCTCACGGCTGCCGTCGATCGCCTTGGTGGTTTCGGCGACCTCCTGGTTCTTCAACGCCTCGATCGGCGCGCCGAGCTCCTTGATGCGGGCAAGCACGGCGGGGTCCGGCGTGATCGATTTGTCGAGGTAGATCGGGTCGCCGCTGGCCTGCTTGACGACACCGTTGTCGTCGAACACGACCTTGAACTCGCCGAGATATTTCGAATAGGACGCCGCCTGGACGACTGGCACCTTGTAGCCGTCCGGATTGTCGACCATCGTCGGGTAGGGGCCTTCAGCCTTGGGCTCGGTGTTGGACAGCAGCGAATGGCTGTGGCCGCCAACCACCACGTCGACACCCGGGATCTTGGCGATGACGTCACGCTCGCGCTTGTAACCAATATGGGTGACCGCGATGATCTTGTTGACGCCTTCTCCCTTCAACCTCTCGACCTCTGACGTGATCAACTTGACGTCGTCCTCGATCGTGACGTTAGGGCCTGGCGAAGCGAGCTCCGGCGTGTCGTTGGTGACCGCGCCGACGACGCCGATCTTCTGGCCGCCGACCTCGATCACAACAGACGGTTTCACGCGGTCACCGAGCTTGGATTGCGCGTTGACGTTCACATTGGCGCCGAGCACCGGAAACTTGATCATATCCAGGAACGGCGCCAGCGCCGCCTCGCCGTCGTCGAACTCGTGATTGCCGACCGCCAAGGCGTCGAATTTCATCTGGTTGAGGAATTCGCCTTCGGTCTTGCCCTTGTAGGTCGTGTAGAACAGCGAACCCTGGAAATTATCGCCGGCGCTGAGCAGCAGCACGTTCTGGCCTTCCAGCTTCTTGCGCTGCTGGGCGATTGCCGTGATCAGCCGCGCCGCGCCGCCGGTGCACTCGCCCTTGGTCTCCTCTTCGGCCGAGCAGGTCGATTCATATTTGTTGTTGCTTTCGATGCGGCTGTGCCAGTCGTTGATGTGCAGGATGTTCAGAGTGTAGTCGGCAAAGGACATGCCGGTCGACAGGCCAAGCGTAGACGCCGAAAGGGCGGCAATGGCGGCGATCTTCTTCATCTTCGTCTCCCGGATGACCTGTTTAACGCCCTCGCTCGACTGGAATATAACAGCCGGCTTTTCGCCCATGTTCACATCGCGTTTTGGCCGATGCAAGTGGAATCGGGCCCAGCTTTGCCGGCACAAAAGGACGGCGGCCCCAAGCCGCCGCCCTTTGCAAAAGCAGTTCAGTATGGGCTCAGGTGCGTCGCGTCAGCACAAAGTTCTGCCCGCTCACGCTAGTGCAATTAAGCTGCGAGGTGGAGATCAACAAGCAGTTGAAACCGATCGGCGTCTGGCGGATCAGCGAAGTGCCCTGGATTTGGACCGAGGTGCCGCCGGTCATGGCGTAGCTGCCGTCGGCAAGCTTCTGGCCGGTGTCGGTGGCGACGGTCTTGAAGCTGCCGCCGGCGAAGGTCGACAGGCCTGTGCCCTGCGCGTCGATCCATGAGCCTTCGACCGGACTCCGCGTGGCCGATGGCGGCCCGCCCGGGCCGGCGGTGGTGCACGCCGCCAAGGCGGCAGCGGCCGCGACAACGCCGGCCGAAAGCAATTTGCGCGCAATCGTCATCATCAAGATCCTCTCCTCTCGCATTGGCCCGAAAATCGATGCGATTTTTCGGAAAGCACGATGCGTACACTCGAACCGCCAGAGCGTACTTTGTGCGTCCAAATGGATGCACGTCGCTCCAGCCGCCTTCCTTCAATCGCCCGATTTCCAGACGATTGCAAGGCAGTGAGACATTGCTTTCGAACGAGGATGTTGAACTATCGAACGAGGATGTTGCGGAATTGCCATGGGTCGTTTTTGTCGAGGTCTTCCGGGAACAGCCCAGGGCGGTTGTCGAGCGGCGTCCAGTCGGTGTAGTAGCCCTTGATCGGCCCGAGATAGGGCGACTGCACTTCCAGGCAGCGCCTGTAGTCCATCTCGTCCGCCTCGACGATGCCGGCCTCGGGATTTTCCAGCGCCCAGACCATGCCCGCCAGCACTGCCGACGTGACCTGCATGCCCGTGGCGTTCTGATAAGGCGCCAGCTTGCGCGCCTCCGCCAGCGACAGCTGCGAGCCGTACCAATAGGCGTTCTTGTCGTGGCCGTAGAGCAGCACGCCGAGTTCGTCGACACCGTCGACCAGTTCGTTTTCATCGAGCACGTGATGCACCGGTTGTGCCTTGCCGGCGGCGCCGAACATCTCGTGCAGCGACAGCACGGCGTCGTTGCAGGGATGGTAGGCGTAGTGGCAGGTCGGGCGATATTGGACCTTGCCCTTCTTGCCGCGCAGGGTGAAGAAGTCGGCGATCGAGATCGACTCGTTGTGGGTCACCAGGAAGCCATATTGGGGGCCCGGCGTCGGGCACCAGCTGCGCACACGCGTGTTGGCGCCCGGCTGCTCCAGATAGATTGCGGCCTTCGAGCCATGCTTGTGCTTCTTGCCGTTCTTCGGCATCCACGTCTCATGCGTGCCCCAGCCGAGCTCGGCCGGTTGAAGCCCTTCCGAGATGAAGCCTTCGACCGACCAGGTATTCCAGAACACGTTCATCGGCTTCGGCTTCTTGGTGCGCTGTGTGTCGCGCTCGGCGATGTGGATACCCTTGACGCCGGCCTTCTTCATCAGCCTGGCCCAAGCATCGCGATCGTGCTGCGCGGGCTCGGAGAATTCGAGGCCAAGATCGGTGGCGAGGTTGACCAGCGCCTGCTTGACGAACCACGAGACCATGCCTGGGTTGGCGCCGCAGGTGGAGATTGCGGTCGCGCCGCCGGGGTGCGCGCGCTTTTCTTCGATCATGGATTCGCGCAGCGCATAATTGGTGCGGCTGCCAGTGTCGGCCTTGGTGTCGAAATAGAAGCCGAGCCATGGCTCGACGACGGTGTCGATGTAAAGCACACCCAGCTTGCGACAGAGCCGCATCAAATCCACCGAGCCGGTGTCGACCGACAGGTTGACGCAAAAGCCCTGGCCACCGCCTTTGGTCAGCAGCGGCGTCAAAAGCTTCTTGTAGTTCTTGCTGGTCACCGCATCCTGCATGAAGGTGATGTCGCGCTCGTCGAGCAGCTTGCGATCGGTATCGCGTGGGTCGATGACCGTCATGCGCGACTTGTCGAACTTGAAATGGCGTTCGATCAGCGGCAGCGTTCCCCGTCCGATCGAGCCGAAGCCGATCATCACGACAGGGCCGGTGATCTCACCGTAAACGGGCCAGTTTTCATTCGCCATTTTATCGATTACTCCCTCAGACAGGCTGAAAAGCCGGGCAAACAGACGCAAAGCGGAGCACTTTTTTGCCCGACCGCCACGCGCTACAACCACAGATCATTGTCATAAACCAGCGAAAAGCCGCGAGCTACGCCGCATTCGTCATGTGGTTAAGGAGGACGACCAGCCGCTGACGGCCGGCCGTCATTCCCCGAGTTGGCCCTTGTAGTCGAGTTGGGCGAAGCGCCAGCAATGGCGCGGCGAAAGATGCAGCGAGCACCAGCTCTCGTCGACGGTTCCCGATCTCGGTCCCATGCCGGTGACACTCGGTAAGCGCAACAGCTTCGGTCGAGAGGCCGACACCCTGCGCATATCCCGATCCATTCACCCTCGCGGCAGATCGTGCGAGGTCACATCGGCGATTGCTTTTTTGACCCGGATCGTCTCGATTTTCTCGCCGGGACGCACTATGCCGATCACCGTTTCGATGTCGGGACAGCCATTTTTGCGGCATGCCAGCTCCGTGACGGACACGACGACATCGTCATCGAGCCCGCAAGCCCTGCGAACCCAGACCTTGATCTGTCTGGTCTTCTCCGGAAGGGCAAGGCCGCGCGGGGCGAGTGGGTTCGCGAGACGGTTCATATCCAATCCCGTCCCGAAGTCGAAGGCGCTCGGCAACGGGATAAAGGACGCGCGCTGTCGTCGGCCTTGCCCCTATGCATTCAGCGCCACCAGGGAGTCCATTTCGGCGCGGCATTTGAGGAAGCCGTCTTCGATCAGGTCTTTGGGCAGGTTGCGGCCGATAAATACCAGGCGGCTGACGCGCTTCTCCCCCTCTTTCCAGGGGTGCTGGTGGTCGCCTTCGAGCAGCATGTGGACGGCCTGAACGACAAAGCGGTGTTCATCGCCCTTGAACGCCAGGATGCCTTTCATGCGCAGCATGTCGATGCCGAATTTCTGTGTGATCATCTGGATCCACGGCAAGAACTTGCGCGGATCGATCGACGCTTCGGTGACGAGAGAGAAGCTGGTGACGAGATCGTCATGCACATGGTCGTGGCCCGCGTCGAGAAAGTCCGGCTCGACTTCGAGGACACGGTTCAGATCAAACGCGCCGCGATCCAGAACCTCGTCGAGTGGAACGTTGCAACGTATGGAATGCTTGATCGCAGCCGTCGGGTTGATCCTGCGAATGCGCGCCTCCACTGCCTTGAGTTCGGCCGGCGCCACCAGGTCGGTCTTGTTCAGTATGACGATATCGGCGAAGGCGAGTTGCTCCTGCGCCTCATGCGCATGATCCAGTTCGCCGAGGAGATGCTTGGCATCGGCGACGGTGATGATCGCGTCGAGTGTCGTCTTCTGCCTGACATCGTCGTCGACGAAGAAGGTCTGGGCGACGGGGGCGGGATCGGCAAGGCCGGTCGTCTCGATCAGGATGGCGTCGAAACGGTCCCTGCGCTGCATCAAGCTCTCAATGATCCGGATCAGATCGCCGCGCACCGTGCAGCAGATGCAGCCGTTGTTCGTCTCGAAGACTTCTTCGTCGGTATCGACGATGAGGTCATTGTCGATGCCAATCTCGCCGAACTCGTTGACGATCACGGCGTAACGCTTGCCGTGCTGTTCGGACAGGATGCGGTTGAGCAGCGTCGTCTTGCCGGCGCCGAGGTAGCCGGTAAGAACCGTGACGGGCATTTTCTGGGAGGCTTCAAGCGGCATGGTCGTCTCCGGATGTTGGATTGTTGCGGATTGAAGCTGGGTCAGGCGCGAGCCGATTGGATCGCCCGTAGACGGAAGGCCGGCGTCTTTTCAATGCGCGCAAGCCTCGCATAGACCCGAAAGCTCCACCGTGGCAGAGTTGGTTTGGAAGCCCTACCGTCGGGCAATCCGGCGCAGCACCCGCTCCAATGCCGGGTCATGAACCTCACTTGCCCGCCCGCAATTCGCGCAGATTGCAAAGGCGGCGCGCCCATGGCTGCCGCATTCGCTGTGGACGCAGAGCGCAAACGCGCTCAGGCTCTCGATCCGGTGAACCAGGCCCTGCTCGACGAGCCGATCCAGAGCGCGATAGATCTGTAGCGGTGAGCGGAGCCCTTCCTGGCGAAGAAGTCCAAGCAGTTCATAGGCCCCCATCGGCCTCTCGGAGCGCGTCAGCGCGTCGAGTACCAGCTGCTGGTTGCGTCCAGGCATCCGCTGTTCCCCCTTTTTCCAGCAGTTTGGTTCCAGGCAGTTTTGAGCACAATGGCGGGCGTCAGTTATAGTATAACATTTTGGATTGACGAGCGTGATAACATAACATAACGGATCGTCAAGAGCGGGGCTGACTTCGATGGCTCCCGCGGTGATGGATCGAATGGCTGCTTGTGTGATCTTTCAAGACCTGACGCTTCAAGACCTGCCGCTGGGCCGCAACAGCGCGCCTCGATGGGATCGTGCAGGACGACGATCATTTGTCGGCGGGCACGATCGACATTCCCTTTTATCTCTGCCAGGGCGCGCGGCTGCTCGCGACGCGTCCGGCGCATCTCCCCCCCGAACCGCTTGAACAAAGGAGTCGGTCGAATGTCCAGGACGCTAAAACTCGCCGCCGTGATAGGCGCTTTAACATCGTTGCCAATCGCTCCGTCGGTGGCCGCTGCCGAGAACCTTAGGGTTGTCGCCAGTTTCTCGATCATCGCCGATTTCGCCAAGAATGTCGGCGGCGATCGTGTCGACATCATCACGCTGGTCGGCCCGAATGGCGACGCCCATGTCTACGAACCGAAACCGGCCGACGCGGCAACCGTCGGTTCCGCCGACGTGGTGCTGGTCAACGGCCTCCAGTTCGAGGGTTTCCTCCAGCGTCTCGTCGAGGCGAGCGCCACGAAGGCGCCGATCGTCGAATTGAGCAAAGGCGGCGAGGTGTTGCCCAACACCGAGGAAGAAGCTCATCACGATCACGACAAAGCCGCCGAAGCCGGGGAAGGACACGCCGCGGCGGCGGAAGAGGGCCATGAGGAAGGGCACCACCATCACGGCGAGTCCGATCCTCATGCATGGCAGTCCGTGCACAATGCCGAACTCTATGTGAAGAACATCGCCGACGCCTTCTGTGCCGCCGATGCAGCCGGCTGCGACACTTATCGGGCCAATGCCGAATCATACGGCCAGCAGCTCGAGTCACTGGAAGCGGAGATCAAAGCCGCCGTCGCCGAGATCCCCGAGGACAAGCGCACGATCATCACCTCCCACGACGCCTATGGCTATTTCGAACACGAATACGGCATAAAATTCCTGGCACCGGAGGGCGTCTCCACCGAATCCGAGGCTTCAGCCTCCGACGTCGCGGCCCTGATCAAACAGATCAGGCAAGACAAGGCTTCGGCAATCTTCGTGGAGAACGTCACCAATCCGCGCCTGATCGAGCAGATCGCCAGCGAGACGGGCCTGAAAGTCGGCGGTGAGCTATACTCCGACGCCCTGTCGGATAAGAACGGGCCGGCTGCGACCTATCTCGAGATGATGCGGCACAACATCACGACGATCAAAGGCGCGATCCTCGGGAGCTGACCGCCAGCCCTGTGATGGAAAGGCGGAGCAATCCGCCTCTTCATCGATCACAACGAGTTATGTAATAACATTCAAGGAGGATACCGTGAAGACAAATTGGGCGTCAGCCACGGCCATCGCGCTGCTTGTGTCCCTATCAACAAGTGCTGGCCATGCCGAGGAGGTGACCGCATGGCGCCTCTTCATCTCGGACCACGCGGACCCGAAGGTGACCGTAATCGATGCGGTCGATGGCGAAAAGCTCGACACGTTCGAGATCAAAGGGCCGGCGTCGCTCCATCGCAGCGAAAGCGGCAGGACGGTGTTTGCCGTGCAGGGCTCGGCCGGCGTCGTTGCCGGGATCGCGAGCGGCATTTCCTTCGAGGACCACGGCGAGCACGGCGACATCGACGTCGAAGCGCCAAAACTTGCCGGCGTCGAGATCACGGGCAAGAAGCCGTCGCATTTCGTCGAGCATGACGGCGACTTCGCCGTTTTTTTCGACGGCGAGGGTGTCGTGCGCATCATCTCCGAAAAATCCGTCCTGGAAGGCAAGCCGGATTTCAGGGAAGTGAAGACCGACGCGCCGCAGCATGGCGTCGCAGTCGCCTATGGCTCCCATGTCCTCCTTTCGGAGCCGAACCGGGAGAAGCCGGACGAACTCCCGGTCGGGATCAGGGTCGCTGACAAAGCCGGCGCGCCGATCGACGGCGTCCACGCCTGCCCAGACCTCCACGGCGAGGCGTCTTCCGGCAATATCCTGGCTTTCGCCTGCGCGACCGGCCTGCTTGTCGTCAGCCATGGCGACAGCAGCCCGGCGATCCGTCATCTGCCCTATGCCGACAGCCTGCCGGATGGCAAAACGACGACGCTGATCGGCGGCAGAGGCCTGCAATATTTCCTCGGCAACTACGGCGCCGACAAGGTGGTGCTGATCGATCCGACCATCGAGAGCGACGCATTCCGGCTGATCGACCTTCCGACGCGCCGCGTGCATTTCGCGATCGACCCCGTTCGTGCAAAATTCGCCTACGTCTTCACCGAGGACGGCCAGCTTCACCAACTCGACGTGGTGAAGGGGGAGATCGCAAACTCGCTCAAGCTGACCGACCCCTATTCGATGGACGGTCACTGGAGCGATCCGAGGCCGCGTGTCGCGGTCGCCGGCGACAAGGTCGTGGTCACTGATCCCCTGCAAGGCGTGCTGCATGTCGTTGACGCGACGTCGTTCGAGAAAACCGGCGACATTGCCGTCGGAGGCAAGCCCTTCAACATCGTTTCCGTCGGCGGCTCCGGTCAGACCCACGAAGGCGAATAGTCGCTCCTCCCAGGCGGCTGCCACGCGTCCGGCCCATTCTTCTCGGGCCGGACGCATCTTTTACAACTCAAGGGGAGACAAGCGATTCGCAATCACAGGTTGTATCGCTTCGATTGCGTTTCAGCCCAGCCGCGCCGGGATCAGTCCGCGCAGTGAATTGCCGACGAACAGCGCTTTGGCCGACTTCAGATCGTCCAGGCTGTAGATTGCTTCGCGGGCGCGGCCTTCATCCAGCAATTCGCCGCGCAGGACGCCAGGCAGCAGGCCGCAATCGAGCCGCGGCGTTGCCAGCACGCCATCGCCGAAATCGGCAAACAGATTGGTGATCGTGCCCTCGCAGAGTTCGCCACGCTCGTTGGCCAAGAGAACTTCGTCGGCCCGGCTGATCAGATATTCGGCGCGCGCCCGCTGATAGATGTCCCGGCGGCTCGTCTTGTGGCGCAGCAGCGTGTCGCTTGATTGAAGCCGCACCTGCGCCAGTTGCAGCCTCCAGACCTTGTCGGCCGCGTGCGGCTCATAAGGCAGCGCCGAGACCGTCACCTTGCCGCTGCGCGACAGGACCAGGCGTGTGCGCAAGGCCATGTCAGGCCGGTCGACGGCGTTCCTCAGCATCTCGCCGACCTTCTGCGGATCGCAGGCAAAACCCAGTTCGGC
Organism: Mesorhizobium sp. WSM4820; assembly: GCF_055811075.1. NCBI lineage: Bacteria > Pseudomonadati > Pseudomonadota > Alphaproteobacteria > Hyphomicrobiales > Phyllobacteriaceae > Mesorhizobium > Mesorhizobium sp. WSM4820. The sequence goes on from NZ_JBVVQN010000003.1 coordinate 70,236, forward strand.
CGCCGAGCCATAAAGGCGTGCCAAATGGCGGTCGAAACGGAGGAAGCCCTGGCCCGGCTGCCAGCGCATGGTTTCGATCAGCTCGAAATCGGCGGTGTTCCCGTCGCGTAGCGTGCTTTCAGCAGGCACTCCTGATACTCCTCCTCGGCCGTCGAATCGAAGACGACGCCGCCGCCGACATTGTAGACGGCCTCGCCGCTGGAAAAGAGCGATATGGTGCGGATGGCCACCGAAAAGCGCATCGTGCCGCCGGGCGCGATCCAGCCGATCGCGCCGCAATAGACGTCGCGCGGCGTGGCTTCCAGATCGTGCAGGATTTCCATGGCGCGGATTTTCGGGGCGCCGGTGATCGATCCGCATGGAAACAGCGCAGCGAATATCCGGCGGATGGTGAGGTCGGGCAACAGCTTGGCCCGCACGCGGCTCACCATCTGGTGGACGGTCGGGTAGCTCTCGATGCGGAAAAGCTCCGGCACCTCCAGCGTGCCGACTTCGCTGATCAGCGAAATGTCGTTGCGCAGGAGATCGACGATCATCCGGTTCTCAGCCTGGTTCTTCTCGTCATTGAGCAAGAACGTCTTCAGCCGCTTGTCCTCCGCCTTGGTCGCGCCGCGCGGGGCGGTGCCCTTCATCGGATGCGTCTCGATCATGCCTGCGGCGTCGATCTCGAAGAACAGTTCCGGCGAACGCGACAAGACGACCGGATCGCCGAGCGCGATCAGCGCGCCGTATTTCACCGGCTGGCGCTCCGTCAGCGCGTCGAAGGCGGCCAGCGGATCGCCCGACCATTGCGCATGAACCGGAAAGGTCAAATTGCCCTGATAGCAATCACCCTTGCGAATGTGATTGTGGAGCCGCGCAAAGCGTTTCGCGTAGTCTTCCGAAGTCCAGGCGGCCCTGGCATTGAAGATCGGGCCGTTGGTCGACGGCGCGTTGCCGGGCACGACCGGCTGTTCGACAGGCGCGTCGAAGATCCCCAGGCAGACAAGCGGGGCGCGGCGTCCGCCCGGCAGCAGCGGAACGAGTTTCGGTTCGAGCAGGTAGCCGGCCTCGTAGGAGAAATAGCCGGCCAGCCATTTGCCGGCGTCATGCGCGGCCTGCGCAATGTCCAGCGCCGGCAGGAAATCCTCTGCCTCATGCGCCACGATGATGTCGGCCGGCTGGTCGAAGACGAGCTGATGAGCGCGCTCGTCATTTCGAAAAATTGCAGAGGGCAGGGGCATGGGACTCGGATGCTGCGATCGATGACGCCAGCTATCGCTCTATATGGCGGCTCGATCGCGCGCAATCGAGAGACCGGCGTCTCAAGACGCAAACGCAGCTAGTGCAAAACAAACCGGCGGCACCTCGCGGGCGTCGCCGGTTCCTTATGTGCTCGATGCCGGCAGGCAATTCAGGTGTTGCTCCCGGTCCCCGCGGTCGGGAAGCGGCGTGCGAATTCCTCCTCATCGCCGGCGGCAAGCAGTTTCGCCTGCTCGATCCAGCGCTCACGCTCGATGCGGCCGTCGAAGTTCAACGTCTCCTCGATCCGCTTGACGTCGGCGGCCGTCCAGGCGGCGATTTGCGCGTAGGTCGTCACTCCGAGCTCGTGGAGCAGTCGCTCGTTGGCCGGGCCGATGCCGATCAGGCGACGCAGATTGCTGGCTTTGCCCACCGCCGCCTTTGTTGTCGCGGCTTTCTTTGCCGCTGGCGCAACGCTCTTTGGTGCAGCGCTGGTTTTCGATGCGGGAGGTTTTGGCGCACTTGCCTGCGACGGACTCGCTTTCGATGCACTCGCTTTCGATGCACTGGCCTTCGGCGCGGCTGCCGCCTTCCCGGCCGCCGGTTTCTTGGACGTGGTCTTTGCTGGCCCGGACCTAGCCGGCCCGGTCTTGGCCGGCGTCGCCTTGGCGGGCGTCGTGTTGGCCGGCGCGGATGTCGCCATCAATGCCGGCGGTGCCGGGATTGCTGCCTTTGTCGCACCGGCCTTGGTGCCTTGCGCCTCGCCCAACTGGCGCTCCAGGTCGGCGCGGGCGCCGCGGCATACTTCCAGCTCACGGGTCAGGCGGTCGGCGTCGGTGCGCAGCCTGTCGCGCTCGCTGCGGGTGCGGTCCATGTCACCGCGCAGGCTGTCGAGATCGCCACGCGGGCGTCCCCAGATGAACCAGCCAGCCAACACACCTACCAGGAACGCCAGGAGCATGTAGAAAAAAGTGCCCATTGTCTCTCTCCAGTCCGATCCATCTGCCGTGGCCTGGGACCTTGGCACAAGGACCATTCAATGGTGGCTCCGCTGCTCGTGGAACAGCCGGCTTAAATCGCGCTGTCGGCGACCGGTTTCCTGCCATGGCCAACGGCGCTGTCGCAATCGTCGAAGCGCCGTGACCGGCCGAAGATTTGGCCGCGCCGACTGAGCTTGAGGCGGGACGCTATCATACAGCTTCCGGAAAGCTAACGGAAAAATTCCATGGAGAGTTATTTAAGAACAGATATTTAGGGAAAGAATAGAATGGCCTTCAATATGCATTGCGGCTAATCTGTTCTGTCGAACCTGGATGTTCAGCGCTGTGCGTCAATTGTCCAAAGCTTCGAGCTCGTCGATCAGCCCGCCGATCACGCCAAGGCCGATCTGCCAGAAAGCAGGATCGGTGGCATCAAGACCGAAGGGAGCCAGGAGCTCGGAATGATGCTTGGTGCCGCCGGCGCGCAGCATGGCAAAATATTTGTCCTGAAAGCCACGCTCTGCATTCTGATAGACCGCGTAGAGCGAATTCACCAGGCAGTCGCCGAACGCATAGGCGTAGACGTAGAAGGGCGAATGGATGAAGTGTGGAATATAGCTCCAGAAGACCTCGTAACCCTCGCGCAGCTTGATCGCCGGCCCGAGGCTTTCCGCCTGCACCTCCAGCCAGAACTGGCCGAGCCTGTCCGATGTCAACTCGCCGTTTTTGCGCTCGGCATGCACCTTGCGCTCGAACTCGTAGAAAGCGATCTGGCGCACGACCGTGTTGATCATGTCCTCGACCTTCTGGGCAAGCATGGCCTTGCGCTCGCGCTTGTCGGTGGTCTGGTCCAGCAGCGAGCGGAAGGTGAGCATCTCGCCGAAGACGGACGCTGTCTCGGCCAGTGTCAGCGGCGTCGAGGCCATCAGCGCCCCCTGGCCTGCGGCGAGCACCTGATGCACGCCGTGGCCAAGCTCATGCGCCAGCGTCATCACGTCGCGCGGCTTGCCCATGTAGTTGAGCAGGACATAGGGATGCGCCGACGGCACGGTCGGATGCGCGAAGGCGCCCGGCGACTTGCCAGGCCTTACCGGCGCGTCGATCCAGTTGCGGTCGAAGAAAACCCGGGCAATCTCCGCCATGTCAGGTGAAAAGCGCTGATAGGCGGAAAGCACCGTGTTCTTGGCCTCGTCCCAGCCGATGATCGCTTGCGGGGTTTCCGGCAACGGCGCGTTGCGGTCCCAGTGGCTCATCACTTCCATGCCGAGCCAGCGCGCCTTCATCGCGTAGTAGCGGTGTGACAGGCGCGGGTAAGCGTCACGAACGGCTGAGGCCAGCGCATCCACCACGCTGCGCTCGACGCGATTGGCGAGATGACGCGAATCGGCGATGTCGGCGAAGCCGCGCCAGCGGTCGGAGATCTCCTTGTCCTTGGCCAGCGTGTTGGTGATCAGCGTGAACGTGCGCAGATTCTTGCGGAAGGTTGCGGCCAGCGCTTCAGAAGCCCGGCGGCGCACCTCGCCATCGGCGTGCTGGAGGCGGTTCAGCGCCGGCTCCAGGGTCAGCTCTTCGCCATCGATGTCGAAGCGCAGGTCGGTCATCGTCTCGTCGAACAAGCGGTTCCAGGCGCCGCGTCCGGTAATCGACTTCTCGTGGAGAAGCTGCTCGACCCTGTCTTCGAGCTGGTAGGGTTTGTCCATGCGCAGATCAAGCACCCACGGCCGGTAGTGAGCGAAGGCGGGATCGGCAGCAAGCGCGGTTTCGATCGCGGCATCGTCGACAAGATTCAGTTCGAGCGCGAAAAACAGAAGATGCGCGCTGGCGTCGGTCATCTTCTCCTGAATGTCGCCATAGAGCTTGGCGCGCTGCGGATCCGCGGTGTTGCCGGCGTAGATCAGTCCGGCATAGGAGACGATCCGGCCAATCAGTTCCTCCAGCGCCTCATAGGCGGCAAGCGCCTCGCCCAGCCTGCCGCTGTCGGCCCGCTCCGCCTCGGCGGCGAGCGTGCCTTTCCAGCGGCTCTCGAAGCTGATGGCATCGGCGAGCGCCTTTGAAATGTCGCGTTTCAGCTCGGGGGCGTCCATGCCGGAATAGAGATCGGCGAGATCCCATTCCGGCAGATCACCAAGCTCCGCCGCGCCCTGACCGGATGCCGCCGCCGCAAGCTGCCGACTAAAAACCATGCTCATTGCCGACACTTTCCAGATTGTCAAAGGGCCAAAGAATCAAGGGGATGAGAAAGCCGGTCAAATCCTAAGCAATTCGTTCACCGGGTTTTTTGAAATCTTATTTAGAACCCTGTGCCAGGATGATCCATAGGGTTCCCCATTGGGTGGGCACAGTGGGGTGGGCATATTGGGCGAGCATCGTTGAACCAGTCATGACAGGTTCCATACTCATAGTCGATGACGATCCCGTGCAGCGCAGGCTGCTCGAGGCGGCGGTGACGAAATTCGGCCACAGCGCGATCATCACGGATGGCGGCGAGGCCGGTCTCGACGCGCTCGACGGGCCCAAGGCGCGCGACGTGTCGGTGGTCATCCTCGACCTCGTCATGCCGGGCCTCGACGGCATCGGCGTGCTGAAGGCGATGCGTGAGCGCGGCATCCAGGTTCCGGTCATCGTGCAAACCGCCCAGGGTGGCATCGAGACCGTCGTTTCGGCCATGCGTCACGGGGCTTTCGATTTCGTCGTCAAGCCGGCATCTCCCGACAGGCTGCAGGCATCGATCGGCAACGCGCTCAAAGTCGAGGCGGTCGAGGGGGAAGTGAAGCGCACGTCGCGGCGGCGCGGCGGCCATCTGACCTTCAAGGACATGATCACGCACAGCCCGGCGATGGACCGGGTGATCCGTCTCGGCCAGAAGGCGGCCGCGTCAAACATCCCGATCCTTATCGAGGGCGAATCCGGTGTCGGCAAGGAGTTGGTGGCGCGCGCCATCCAGGGCAGCGGCGATCGCCGCTCAAAACCGTTCGTCACCGTCAATTGCGGCGCCATCCCCGACAATCTGGTCGAATCGATCCTGTTCGGCCACGAGAAGGGCTCGTTCACCGGCGCCACCGAAAAACACACCGGCAAGTTCGTCGAGGCGCATTCGGGCACGCTCTTCCTCGACGAGATCGGCGACCTGCCGCTCGACGTGCAGGTCAAGCTGCTGCGCGCCGTGCAGGACGGTGAGGTCGATCCGGTCGGCGGGCGTTCGACCGTCAGGGTCGATATCAGGCTGATCTCGGCGACACACCGCAATCTTCTGCAGCAGGTCAAGGACGGCAAGTTCCGTGAGGATCTGTTCTACCGCCTGAACGTCTATCCGATCTTCGTGCCGCCGCTGCGCGATCGTCGCGACGACATTCCGTATTTGGTCGAGCATTTTCTGGACAAGGTTGCGCCCAGCGGTCCACGTCATCGCCTGCACGGCATTTCGGCTGCGGCGCTCGCCATGCTGCAGGCCTACGACTGGCCGGGAAACATCCGCCAGCTGGAAAACGCCGTCTTCCGGGCCTCAGTGCTTTGTGAAGGCGATGTGCTCACCGAGGAGGAGTTTCCGCAGATCCGGGCGCAGGTCGAGGGCACCGTCAACCTCGATGCGCATGACTGGTTGCCCGCGTTGCCTTTGGTCACCGAGCCGCTGGGCGAGGGCGCCAATAATGGCATCGCTGTGACCGAGCTCGATCCGCCTGCCAGGCAGCAGCCCCGCTTCGGCACGCTGCGGGCGCTGGACGAACGCGGCAATGTGCGGGCGCTGGCCGATGTCGAACTCGAAATGATCAAGCTCGCCATCGACCATTATAACGGCCAGATGAGCGAAGTTGCCCGCCGTCTTGGCATCGGCCGCTCGACGCTCTACAGGAAGCTCAAGGAATATGGCATCGATCCGGAAACGGGCCGTATCGACCGGCTTGCTTCCTGACAGGCAAGCCCGGACCAGCTTCCCAACCTGGCATCAGGACAATCGACAGTCGCGAATCGGGCGTGACGCGGTCGGGCGACGCGCTTGCCGGCAGTATTCACGCATTGAGGCGTCTGGTAACAGATCGTGTTCAGGCAAAGCCAGAAACATGATCTAAACCAGCAGTTTACCAAGAAACCCCGTGCAATATTTTTGACGGGATATCGCCACGGTGTTACCGCATTTCGGCTTCAATAAGCGATGATTAACCATTAGGATCGATATTCGGATGTGAACACCACCGCATCCGTTGGTCAAATCCGGGGACAAACGGCAGCCTGCAAGGCCTTTTGATTTGAACAAAGTCGAACGACACACAAACGGGCGGCACTATCACATGAGCGCCTGGCCGAGATGGCTGGCAGCGGTGATTCTCGCCTTTGGCTTCCTTGCAGCGGCTGCGACCGGCGCCAGCGCCCAGACACGTTCGCTGAAACTCTACAACCTGCACACCAAAGAGAAGGCGGAGATCGTCTTCAAGCGCGGCGGCCGCTACGATCAGGCGGGTCTGAAAAAGATCAACGTCATCCTGCGTGACTGGCGCCGCAACGAACCGACCAAGATGGATCCGCGCCTGCTCGACCTGGTCTGGGAGGCTTATAGGCAGAGCGGCGCCCGCGACTATATCCAGGTCGTGTGCGGTTACCGTTCGTCGTCGACGAACTCGATGCTGCGCAGCCGCAGCAGGGGCGTTGCCAAGAAAAGCCAACATACGCTCGGCAGGGCCATGGATTTCTACATTCCCGGCGTGCCGCTGAAGAAACTGCGCGACATCGGTCTGCGGATGCAGGGTGGCGGCGTCGGCTATTATCCGAGGTCCGGCTCGCCCTTCGTCCACATGGATGTCGGCAATGTGCGGCATTGGCCTGGCATCAGCCGCCAGGAACTGGCGCGCGTGTTCCCCAACGGCAAGACGCTGCATGTGCCGAGCGACGGCAAGCCGCTGCCCGGTTATTCACAGGCGCTCGCCTCCTACAAGGCGCGCAAGGGCGCCGGCGCTCCCGCCATCGAAATGGCCAGCGCAGGTGGCGGTGCCAAAAGATCCGGCGGTCTGCTGGCGGCTTTCTTCGGCGGCGGTGAAGACGAGGCCGATGACAGCGCCGATGTCGCAGTCGCGCCAACGCCGAAGTCAACCGTCAAGCCGGCGAATGTGAAGCTGGCGACCGCGAAGCCGGCGCCGGCCGCCAGGGACAGCAAGCTTCCGGGCATTGCCATCGTGTCGCCTGAGAATGCGAAGCGCGCCGAGATTCCGCAAATCGCCGATGCGCCTGCTCCCGAACCGGAGGAGGACACGCCGGAAACGATCATCGCGGCGCTGCCGGCGCGCAGCGTGCCGCTGCCCGATTTCGCCCCGCGTCCGAAGGCCGATGTCGCTCAGCCGCCCGAAAACGTTCCGTTCGGCGTGGCGGATGCCACCGCCACCACCGAACAGGCGGTGACGACCGCGCAAGCGCCGGCGAACGCTCCCTTCGGCATGACCGAACCGTCCGTTGTCGCCGATGCGGCGCAGGTTGCCGCCAACAACATTCCGTTGCCGACCTGGCGCCCCAATCACTCGTTGCCGGCCGACCTTGCAGCGGCCGACCTTGCGCCGCAGGACAAGGCTGTGCTTCTGGCGCTGGCGGATACCGCCGGGCACGGCAAGACCGCTACCGATGTGTTCTCGGTGCTGCCGTCGGCTCGGCCCGATCTGGCCCAGCCCGAATTGGCCCAGCCTGACCAGGTCCAGTCTGCCGCAGTCCAGTCTGACGCGGTCAAAGCCGTCCTCGAACGGGTCAGCGCAACCGACGAATACCAGGTCGCTTCGCTCTCCCAGCCAAGCGAGGTCCTCGGTGAGCTGGCGAAGGGCAATGCCGCATCGCCGCGCGAGGCTGTCTTTGCCCGCCCGGCTGGCTCCGATCCGGCCGCGGCGATCGGCACGGGTGTGAAGACCACCCGCAAGGCAGCCAGGGCAACCGCCCGTGACCTGAAGCCTGGTCCCAAGTCCGTGGTAGTCGCCGCCGAGCCGACGGCGGCGCGCTGGGCGTTGAACAGCGGCGAGAATGTCGCCACCGTCTCCAGCGCGACGACGGCGCAGCGCTACGCCTACAATATCGTGCACACGCCCCCAACCGAAGTCTATACCGTGGGCTTCCAGGCGGACGATCAGTTGGCCGACGCCAACCGGTTCACCGGCAAAGCCGTCAAGTTCCTGTCGGTCGCCCGCTTCAGGACCGAGTAGCGGATCGACCAACCAATAAAAAAGCCGCGCCGGTAACCCGCGCGGCTTTTTTTATGCATGTCGTTATCGCAAAACCGCTGCACGCGCTCGGGTCAGGCCCGAGGGCATGCTTTTGCGCGGCATGCATTGGTCTGCTTGGGGTGAGAGTTGTCTCTATCGCCCGAGCTTGCTCGCGGCGCGCGCCAGGGCTTCGATTTCGTCCCATTTGCCGGCCTTGACCAAATCGTCCGGCGCCACCCAGGAGCCGCCGACGCAGATGACGTTGGGCAGGCTCAGATAGTCGCTGGCGTTCTTGTCGGTGATGCCGCCGGTCGGGCAGAATTGGACATCGGCGAGCGGCGAGGCGAATGCCTTGAGCGAGGCGATGCCGCCCGACTGTTCTGCCGGGAAGAATTTCAGGAAGCGCAGGCCTGCCTCGCGGGCGGCCATGATCTCACCGGGCGTGATGGCGCCGGGCAGCAACGGAACGTCGCTGTCCTTCGCCGCCGCCAGAAGCTCGCGGGTGATGCCGGGGCTGACGATGAACTTCGATCCGGCTGCCGCCGCCTCGTCGAACTGGCTGATGTCCAGAATGGTGCCGGCGCCGACGATGGCGTCCTCGACCTCGCTTGCCACGAGCCGGATCGCCTTGAGCGCATCAGCGGTCCGCAGCGTGATCTCGATCGCCGGCAGGCCGCCGCGCGCCAGCGCGCGCGCCAGCGGCACGGCATCGGCGAGATTGGCGATCTTCAGCACCGGGATAACCGGTTGGCCGTTGAGGAGCGACAGGAGCTTTTCGGTCTTGCTGGGCATTTGTCGTCTCTCCGGTATTGATCCGTTCAATCGGTTAGCAGAAGGCCGGTTTTCTGTCCACGAAGCGAGGCGTGTCGCGATGTCACGCGCTGCCGGCAAGTCCGTCAGACCGGCCGTCAAAGGCCACCAAAGGAGAAGCTGCTCCGCGCGGCGGCCTTGAATCGGCTTTCATGAGCGTTTAGTGGCTTCGGCGATGACACTGCCCAATCAAGCCGTGCGCGTTGCCGCGCTCTACAGGTTTGCCCGGCTCGACGACTTCGAGGCGTTGCGCGCGCCGCTCGCCGCCTTTTGCTGCGGACGCGGTATCAAGGGCACGCTGCTGCTGGCGCATGAGGGCATCAACGGCACGGTCGCCGGCAGCGAAGCTGACATAGCCGCGCTCATCGATCATCTCGAATCCATCGAAGGTCTCGCCGGTCTCGAGGTCAAGTACAGCAGCGCCGCGCAGATGCCGTTTCACCGCATGAAGGTGCGGCTGAAGCGCGAGATCGTCACCATGGGTGTTGGGGATCTCGATCCGGCGGCAAGCGCCGGCACCTACGTCGCACCGGCCGACTGGAACGCGCTGATCTCGGATGTGGACACGATCGTCATCGACACGCGCAACGCCTACGAAGTATCGATCGGCACGTTCAAGGGAGCGGTCGACCCCGCGACAACGAGCTTTCGCGAATTCCCGGCCTGGGTCGAGCAGCATCGGGCCGACCTCGTCGGCCGCAAGGTGGCCATGTTCTGCACCGGCGGCATACGCTGCGAGAAGGCAACGGCCTATGTGAAGTCGCTCGGCTTCGAGGATGTGTTCCATCTCAAGGGCGGTATCCTGAAATATCTCGAAGAGGTGCCTGCCGAGCAAAGCCTCTGGCAGGGCGAGTGCTTCGTCTTCGACGAACGCGTCTCGGTGTCGCACGGCTTGATCGAGGGTGAGGCCGAACTTTGCCGCGCCTGCCGGCATCCGCTGACCGGGCAGGACCTGCTGTCGTCGACATACGCCGCCGGTATCTCATGCCCGCATTGCTACGATGTCCGTTCCGACGAGGATCGCGCCCGCTACGCCGAGCGTCAACGCCAGGTCGAGCTGGCGCAAGCGCAAGGCAGGGCTCCGCATATCGGACGTTAAAGCGACGTGCGTCCGCTTGGACGCACAAAGTACGCTCTAACATTTTGAATCCATAAATCGTGCCTTTCGAAAATCGATTCCGATTTTCGGCCCAACGCGTTGGACAAGGCAGATCCTGACATCATCTCGTTTGTGCCATCACCGGCAAAGCACCCATCCGTCATTGTAATGTCCATATGCGGGGCCTACCTGTTCAACGTCCGAAAACCTGCCCGGCGCTTTCGGCCGGCCAATTCTGGAGGCATTGATGTTCGATCCCAAGAAGCTCCTCAACGATCTGCTCGGCTCGCAAATTCCCGGAACCGGGTCGACCGTGCGCGACAAAGGGGGTCAGGCGGTGCAGATGGCTAAGGACAATCCGCTGGCCGCTGGCGCGCTGGCCGCGGTGCTGCTCGGAACCGGCGCTGGCCGTCAGGTCGCCGGCACGGCGGTGAAGCTCGGCGGCCTGGCCGTGGTCGGCGGCCTCGCCTACAAGGCCTACCAGAACTACAAGAACGGCAAGGCGCCGGCTGAAACGCAAGTTGCCGGTGAACCGGAATTGCTGCCGCCGCCCGCCGACACCAGCTTTCATCCCTCGCAAGCGCCGCAAGGCGAGGACGAATTCACGCTGACGCTGGTGCGCGCGATGATTTCGGCGGCGAAGGCCGACGGCCATATCGACGACGACGAACGGCAAAAGATCGCCGGCAAGCTCAGCCTCGCGGGCATCGACGCCGACGCGGAGAAATTCCTGTTGTCGGAACTGGAAAGGCCGCTCGACCTGGATACGCTGGTCGCCGGCGCCCAAACCGACGCCCAGAAGCTCGAGCTCTACACCGCCTCGCGCCTCGCCATCGATCCGAATACACGTGCCGAACGCGGCTATCTCGATCTGCTCGCCGGCCGCCTCAGCTTGCCCGATGCACTGCTCGACCATGTCGAGGCGACGGTGTCGGCGGCAAAAGTGCCGGCGCCAGAGGTGCCGGGATCGGGCAAGGCAACCGTCAATTCGCGCTGGTAGGCTTCAGGGCCGCGGAGAGCGGCAATCCGGCGTGCTTTCGCGTTAATCTCTCGTTTACCCAGGAAGCGCATGATTTTAAGCAGTCGGATCGGCTTTCCTCCTCCCAGCCGGTTCAGATCAGGGCGGCCGCCAATGGCCGCCCTTTTCGTCAGAGCCGGTTAGCGCATGAGCCGAAATCGGAATCGATTTTTGCAAGCGATCATGCGCAAATTCAAAATTGCTCAAAATCATGGTGCTATAGCGTCCTCGCGGGCATGCGGCGCTATAGGAGGACAGTTATGACAGACTACAAAACAGCCATCGTCACTGGTGCCGGCACGGGCATCGGCAAAGCCGTCGCCACGGCGCTGCTCAGGGCCGGCTGGAATACGGTGTTCTGCGGACGCCGCAAGCCGGTGCTGAACAAGGCAATCGCTGATGCCGGATCGACACAAGCCAAGGCGCTGGCGGTCGCCTGCGACATCAGCAAGGCCGACCAGGTCGACGATCTGTTCGAGACGGTGGCGGCGGCTTTCGGTCGTGTCGACCTGCTCTTCAACAATGCCGGCACGGGCTACAAGTCGACATTGATCGACGAGATCCCCGTCGAGGTGTGGAACGAAATTGTCGGGGTCAATCTCACCGGCTCGTTCCTGTGCGCCCGCGCCGCCTTCGGCGCCATGCGCAGGCAGCAGCCGATGGGCGGCCGCATCATCAACAACGGCTCGGTGTCTGCCTACGCACCGCGTCCGGGTTCAGTGCCCTACACCGCGACCAAGCACGCCATTACCGGGCTGACCAAGACGCTGGCCCTGGACGGCCGGCCTTATGACATCGCCTGCGGCCAGATCGACATCGGCAACGCCTTGACCGACATGGCGCAGGCGATGACGGTCGGAGTGCCACAAGCCAATGGCTCCATCGCCGCCGAAGCGGTGATGGATGTCCAGCAGGTCGCCAATGCCGTCCTCCATATGGCCAGCCTGCCGCTCGACGCCAACGTGCTGTTCATGACCGTGATGGCGACGAAGATGCCGTATGTCGGGCGAGGGTGAGCGGCCGGTTCGCGTCAGCGAATTCATCGTGCCAGTGGCACGATGAAAGGCCGGCGAACGCCGGGGGGACCCGGCCGGACGGCGTTCAATTTTGGCTAATGCATGTCGCGCAAAAGTGCGCAGCGGTTTTGCGATAACGACATGCATAAAACAAGAACTAAAGCGCGTCGCATCCTTCAAACGCGATGCGCCTTAGGACTGCGTCACCGAAAGCGGCACGCCCGGAAGATATAGCGAAATAGGGCGGATTTCGTAGACGGCCGTCGGATTGACACGGCGAAAGTCGCGCGCAATCGCTATCGCGGCGTCGCGTGTGGCGCAGTCGACGACGTATAGTCCCAACAATTGCTCCTTGGTCTCGGCGAAGGGTCCGTCAATGACCATTCCGGCGCCTGGCCCGCGTAAGGTGCACGCGTCTTGGGTCGCCCCGAGCCGCGCTGCCGGGCCGAGGCTACCATCCCGGTAAAGCCGTTCGTGGATATTGAGCAGGTCGGCCATCAGCGCCGCGTCCTCCTCCGGCGTCAGCGCCGTGATCACTTCTTCCACGTGATAGGCAAGGATGGCATAGAACATCTGACATCTCCTTTCGTCGGTCGCGTACCCGCCCTCACTTGCCCAGAAACGCCTTGATCCGTTCCAGCGCGCGCAGGATGTTCTCTTCGGAATTGGCGTAGGACAGCCTGATATAGCCTTCACCGAGAACGCCGAAATCAGGTCCGCCGATCAGCGCCACGCCGGCATCCTCAAGCAAAGCCGAGGCGAGTTTCTTGGCCTTCCAACCAGTTTTTGAGACATTGGGGAAGGCATAGAAAGCGCCTTTCGGCGTGATGCAGGAAACGCCCGGCAAAGCGTTCAGCCCTTCGACCACGACCTTCCTGCGGCGGTCGAAGGCGCGCATCATCTTGTCGACGTCGTCCTGCGGACCGTCGATGGCCGCGATGCCGGCATACTGGCTCGGCGCATTGACACAGGACCAGCAATTGACCGCCAGCTTGCGCACCTTGTCGTATAGGTGGGCGCCCTTGTCGCCGTTCGGCCAGATCGACCAGCCCATGCGCCAGCCGGTCATCGCCCAGGTCTTCGACCAGCCGTTGAGCACGATCAGTCGGTCGCGGATTTCGGGGAAATTGAGCAGCGAGAAGTGCGTCTCGCCGTCATAGGTCATCACGTCGTAGATCTCGTCGGAGAGGATGGCGACGTCCGGGTGCGCTTCCAGCCCCTTGACCAATTTCTCGATCTCGGCGCGCGGGGTGACCCCGCCGGTCGGGTTGGCCGGCGAGTTGAGGATGAGCAGCCTGGTCTTCGGCGTGATCAGCGCCAGCGTCTCCTGCGCCGAGAAGGCAAAGCCGTTCTCCTCGCGCATCGGCACCGGTATCGGAGCAGCACCGGTGAACTCGATCATCGAGCGATAGATGGGAAAGCCGGGATCGGGATAGAGGATCTCGGCGCCTGGTTCGCCGAACATCAGGATAGCGGCGAACATGGTCGGCTTGCCGCCGGGCAGGATCATCACCGCCTCGGGCGACACCTCGACGCCGGTTGTGGTCAGCGTGCGGCGCACCACCGCCTCGCGTGTCGCCAGCAGGCCGTTGGCCGGCGTATAGCCGTGGTGGCCGTCACGCAGCGCCTTGATCGCGGCCTCGACGATGTGCTGCGGCGTCTTGAAGTCGGGCTGGCCGATGCCGAGATTGACGATATCGCGGCCCTGATGGGCGAGCGCGGTGGCACGAGCCAGCACCGCAAAGGCGTTTTCCTCGCCGAGACGATCGAAGGCCGAAATCGTGTGGAGCATTTTTCCCGTCCCTGTGGTTCTTTCACCGAGCGAGCGTTTTTGTGAGCGTCCTTTCGCAAAAGTCAAACGGATTGGAGCTTTGGGTGTCGGAAAATCTCAAGAATTGGCAACCGCGCCCGCGGCCGGAGCGCAAGGTGCTGGAGGGGCGCACTGTCAGGCTTGAGCCGCTGAGCTCCGAAAACCATGGCGACGGCCTGTTCGAGGCATCGTCGGTGCCTGATGTCGACGGCCGCTTCGCTTGGCTGCCCGATTATCCGCCGCAGACCCGCGCCGCCTTCCAGCCGTGGCTGGACAAGGCCGAAGCCAGCGAGGACCCACTGTTCTTCACCGTCATCGACAAGGCCAGCGGCAAGGTCGCCGGACGCCAGACGCTGATGCGCATCGACCCTACCTATGGCGTGATCGAGATCGGCAACATCTATTGGGGTCCGCTGATCTCGCGCAAGCCGGCGGCGACGGAAGCGCAATTCCTGTTCATGAAATACATCTTCGACGATCTTGGCTATCGCCGCTACGAATGGAAATGCAACAACCGCAACGAGCCGTCGAAGCGCGCGGCGGAGCGTTTCGGCTTCAAGTTCGAGGGCATTTTCCGCCAGCATCTTGTGGTCAAGGGCGAAAACCGCGATACCGCGTGGTACTCGATCATCGACAAGGAGTGGCCGGCACTGCGCAGAGCCTATGAGGCATGGCTCGATCCGGGCAATTTCGACGGCGAAGGCCGGCAGAAGCGACGGCTCGAGGACTTCCGCGCCGAGTTCGGCGCCTGACCATGATCCAGAACCACGATCCCGAAAAGTGAAGGCCGAGTTTTCGGGCAAGATCGTGGTCAAACAGGAAGGACCATGATCCCGAAAAGTGGAAGCCGGTTTTCGGGCAAGATCATGGGCAAACAGGAAGACAGAGCCTCCATCCCGATTCTGCCGGGATGGATCAGGCTCTAACAGGAGTTCGCAGGTGGCGCATACCCACGACCATGGTTCGCAAGGGCATGACCGCAGCCACGGCGCCGGTCATGTGCATGGCTCGACCGACAAGAAACGGGTCATGATCGCAGCCTGCCTGACCGCCGGCCTCATGGTCGTGGAAGCGCTTGGCGGTCTCTTGACGGGATCGCTGGCGCTGCTGGCGGATGCCGGCCACATGCTTGCCGACAGTATCGCGCTCGGCCTTGCCTGGTATGCTTTTCATCTGGCTGGCCGGCCGGCCACCGTTCGCCTCACCTACGGTTTCGGCCGGGTCAAGACGCTGGTCGCCTATACCAACGGCATCGCCATCTTCGCCATTGCGCTGTGGATCCTCTATGAGGCCTGGGAACGCCTGCTGACGCCTGCGCCCGTGCTCGGCGGGCCGATGCTGGTCGTCGCGATCGCGGGTCTGCTGGTCAATATCGGCTGTTTCTTCGTGCTGCATGGCGGCGACCGCGACAGCCTGAACATGCGCGGTGCCATCCTGCACGTGCTCGGCGATCTGCTTGGCTCGGCGGCGGCGATCATCGCTGCGCTGATCATCCTGGCGACCGGCTGGACGCCTATCGATCCGATCCTGTCCGTCCTTGTCTCGCTGCTGATCCTGTCCACCGCCTGGTCGCTGATGCGCGAAGCGGCCCATGTCCTGCTCGAAGGCGTGCCGGCGAGCCTCGATCGCGACCTGATCGCCAGGGACATAGAAGGGACGGTGAACGGCGTGCGCGAGGTGCATCACATGCATGTCTGGTCGCTTGACGGGTCAAGCAACATGGCGACCTTGCATGCTTGCCTCAAC
Organism: Mesorhizobium sp. WSM4820; assembly: GCF_055811075.1. Taxonomy (NCBI): domain Bacteria; kingdom Pseudomonadati; phylum Pseudomonadota; class Alphaproteobacteria; order Hyphomicrobiales; family Phyllobacteriaceae; genus Mesorhizobium; species Mesorhizobium sp. WSM4820. The sequence continues at coordinate 86,106 of NZ_JBVVQN010000003.1, forward strand.
GATGGCGTCGATGCCCACAAAGCGGTCAGCGCCATCAAGAAGCGGCTTGCCGCGCATGGCATTGCCCACGCCACCGTAGAACCGGAATTCGGCCATTGCGCCGATGATAAGCATGATGGCGAGCACGCCATGCGCATGATGCGGCTCCGCATCATCGCCACTATCACTGATCCCAGGAGTTCCATGGCATGGTAACGAAGTTGACGAATCCCCGCCGTGTCAGGGCCGCGTGATGGATCGTGACACGCGCAATGCGGCGATCGGCGCACTGTGGGTGCTGCTGCTGTTCGGCATCGCCGCCTACTATTTGCCAACCGTGATGCTGGCGGTCGGCCGCGTGTCGACCATTCTTGCCGCTATTATTGCCGCTGTCTTCACGGTGGCCATTTTCGTCGTGTTTTGGTTGCGTGGCCGCAGCCAGCGCAAAAAGGATCATTGATATGCGTGTTTTGATTACCGGCGCGGCAGGCATGGTCGGCCGCAAGCTCATCGCCCGGCTGGCGAAGGATGGAACGCTCAGCGGCCGGAAGGTCGCCGCGCTCGACCTTCACGACATCGTGCCGCCGCAGGCGCCGACACTGGATGGCGTCGACGTCACCATCCATACAGGCGATCTCGCCGCGGCGAGCGCGATGGAACGGCTGGTCGCGTCGCGCCCAGACGTGATCTTTCATCTCGCCGGCGTCGTGTCGGGCGAGGCGGAGGCCAATTTCGATCTCGGCTATCGCGTCAATCTCGACGGCACAAGGGCGCTGTTCGATGCCATAAGACTGGCGGGGTTTGCGCCGCGCGTCGTCTTCACCTCGTCGATCGCCGTGTTCGGCGCACCGTTTCCGGACATTATATCAGACGAATTCCACCCGACGCCGTTGACCTCCTACGGCACGCAGAAGCTGATGGGCGAAGCATTGCTCGCCGATTATACGCGGCGCGGCTTCTTCGATGGCATCGGCATCAGGCTGCCGACCATCTGCGTCAGGCCGGGCAAGCCCAACAAAGCGGCTTCAGGCTTTTTCTCCGGCATCATCCGCGAGCCGTTGAACGGCCAGGAAGCAATATTGCCGGTACCGCGCTCTGTCGTACACACCCACGCCAGCCCGCGCTCGGCGGTGAATTTTCTGATCCACGCAGCAGCGATCGACGGCGACGCCGTCGGGCCGCGCCGCAATCTGACGATGCCCGGCGTCGCCGTCACGGTCGGCGAGCAGATCGAGGCCCTGGAACGCATTGCCGGCGCCAAGGCGGTGAAACTGATCCGCGAGGAGCCTGACGATACGATCTGGGCGATCGTCAAGGGCTGGCCGACACGGTTCGAGGCGCGGCGGTCGAGGGAGCTTGGTTTTGCCGCCGAAACCAGCTTCGACGACATCATCCGCGCGCATATCGAGGACGAGTTGGACGGGAAGTTCTGACTTGCGGGTCACTGTTGGCAGGTACTACGCCAATTGCCGACCTCGGCGCTGCCCCTCATCGCCCTGCGGGCACTTCTCCCCGTATAGTGACGGGGAGAAGGGCGCCTTCGCAGAGGATTTCGCCAAAATCCAGCGCTGCAAAAAAACGCGCCGAGGTTGCGGCCAGCCCCTTCTCCCCGTCACTATACGGGGAGAAGATGCCGGCAGGCAGATGAGGGGCAGCGCCAACACCAACATTTTGCGCGTCCAGTCAAGGCGTCATCCGCCAGTCAGGCTCGCCGACAACAACAGCAACCCAAACAAAAAGACGAAGGCGGCGCCGCCGATCTCGACGATTGAATGGATGCGGTTGCCCATGCGGCCGTCGCCAGCGAAATACACCGCCCAGTTCTTGGCCGTCACCGCCAGCGTCGCCAGGATCGAGACGGTGATCGCGGTGCCGAGTGCCATCGCCAGCACCGACAGAATGCCGCCGAACCACAGCCCGTTGAGCGCGGCAAAGCTCAGCACGATCAGCGCGCCCGAACACGGCCGGATGCCGACCGCAGCCACCGCCGACCAGGCAGTGCGCCAGTCGAAGCGGTCGCCGGAAAGCAGCGCCGGGTCGGGCGCGTGTGAATGTCCGCATGTCTCGCAGACTTCGCCCGCCGCATGGTGATGGTGCCCGTCATGGCCATGGTCGTGTGCGCCATGGTCATGGTGATGGTCGTGTGCGCTATGATCCTGGTTATCGTGGCCGTCATGGCCATGTGCGTGAAGCGCATGCACCGAATGCGCATGTGCAGGATGGCCTGTTTGCGAATGGCCGGCATGGGCCGCCGAAAGGCTGTAGGCAGGATTGGCGCCGAACAGGCGAAGGATGGCAGGGCCGGCCTTGCGCCACAAAAGCCAGGCGCCGAACAGGGTGATAAAGACAAAACTCGTGACTTCGAGGAACCATGCCGCGTCGGTCATCGATATGGTGGTGCCGCGCAGGACGAAGTAGGCGAGCATCATCACCAGGATCGCCGTCAGCGCCTGCAGCAGGGCCGAGACGAAGGACAGCATGATGCCGCGCCTGAGCGCGACTTCGTTCGCGACCATGTAGGACGAGATCACCGCCTTGCCGTGACCGGGGCCGGCGGCATGGAAAATACCGTAGGCGAAGGACAGGCCGATAAGCAGCCACAGCTTGCTGCCGTCCTCACGCATCGCCTTCATCGCACCGGCAAGCGCGCGGTAGAATTCCTGCTGACGCAGATTGATCCACATCAGGATTTGGGCGAACGGGCCGGTGGTGGGAGCCATCCCGTCATTGGTGCCGATGCCGAGCGAGCTCTGGGCGTGGGCTGAGCCGAGGACGTGCGTCATGACAAGGGCGGCGGCCAAAAGGCCGAAAGCCAAACGCAGGGACGGTTTCGTCACCGGATTATCCTTTTGGCTGACAGTTCAGTTCAAGCTTGGTCGCAAATATCTTGCTCATATCGGTGCCTGTCGGATCATTGAAGAAGGCGTCCGTCAGGTTCTTCTGGTTCGCGGCGATCGCGTCGTCGGGGTTCGGACGAACGACCTTGCTCGTGCATGTCGACGGCAAGTCGGCGACCTGCATATTGGCATCCTCGGTGAAATCGATCGCCGTGTAGAAGGTCGGGTCATAGACGCCGATATCGATCTTGCCGGCCAGCCTGGTTGGCGCCTTGGGTTCGGATTCGAACAGGATAATGAGCTGGTCGTTGTCGAAATTCGCCATCAGCTGCGGCGGCGGGCTCATCGCCTCATCCTTGCCGTCGACGGTGACGAGCTGGAAGTAATTGAACTCCGCCAGCGAAGCGTGGACGGTGTCGGCGACTTCCTTCAGCTCCTTGTCGTCAAGCTTCAGGTCGGAATTCTTGTCGAACTCCATCATCACCGTGCTCGAAAACAAATCGTCGAAGCGCCAGACATGACGCAAGGCCTTCACGCTTTGGTGATCCGGGCTGAGGATCACTTCGAGGCGAGCCTCGGCGAAGACGTGGGGATGCACGTCGGCTGGCCCGACCGTGGCAAATGTCGCCGCCATGGCCGAGGCCATCATGATTGCTTGCCGCTTCAGGTTCATTCTGGGTGGTGATTCCATCGACTTCGGTGACTGTCGAGAGTTACCAGAAAGCGGGCGAAAATGGGACCCCGGGCGGCCAAAAGCTCATGCATTGTCAATCGTCTTGAACCACTGCACCAGGAAATCGACAAAGACGCGAACCTTCGCAGGCAAATAGCGCCGGTGCGGATAGACGGCGAAAATGCCGCCACCCGGCAGGATGCGGTCATCCAGCACGGTCACCAGCCGGCCACTTTCGATATCGGGCGCTGCGATGAAATCCGGCAGGATGGAAAATCCCAATCCCGCCACGGCGGCCGCCCTTGCCGCCATCGGACTGTTGACCTCGATCGGACCGGAGACCGAAACGGTCACCGTGTCGCCGCTGTCGCCCTTGAACGGCCAGTTGGTCAGCCAGCGGCCATTGGTGTCGATGATGCAGGGCATGCGGCCAAGGTCCTGCGGCCGCGCCGGCATGCCGTGCCTGGCGATCAGCTCGGGCGATGCGCACAGCCGCACCGAGAACGGCGCCAGGCGCCTGGCGATCAGCGAGGAGCTTTCCAGCCGCGAAATGCGCACGGCGAGATCGAAACCTTCCTCGACCAGATCGACGAAGCGGTCGTCGAGATGAATGTCGAGCACGATGTCGGGATGCTGCTTGGCGAAGTCGATCAGCGATAGGCCGATCGGCGCATCGGCAAAGGTGCGCGGCGCCGACAGCTTGATCCTGCCGCGCACGTCGCCAGAGGATTCGCGCACCGCATCGGCAAGGCTGTCGACCTCGCGGACGATTTCCGAGGCGCGGCGGTAATAGGTGTGGCCGGCCTCGGTCAGCGAGAACTGCCGGGTGGTGCGGTTGAGCAGCAGCGCGCCGAGCTCGTCCTCCAGCTCGCGCACATATTTCGACAGCAGCGCCTTGGAGCGGCCGATCTTGCGCGCCGCTGCCGAAAATCCTTCGGCCTCGACGACGTCGATGAAGGCGCGCATGCGGGTCAGCGTATCCATGTCATGCGCTCCTTTGCTGGGCTGAAAGGATGCGCGCGACAAGCGCCATCAGCTGCCGGTCGCTGTTTTTGGGTCCGAGCAGCGAGAGGCCGAACGGGGCGCCGTCGACCAGGCCCAGCGGCAGGGTGATCTGCGGAAAGCCGGATAGACCGGAAAGACACAACAGTCTCAGCGCGCGTTCGCGATAGGTCTGCAAATCGTCGAATGAGGCGGCCTTGAGCGGCGCGGCACCTGGAGCGGTCGGCAGCACAAGGACGCCGTCCTCGCCAAGCAGGTCGGCAAGCTCAATTCGAAACGAAACGCGACGTTCCGTTTCGAATTGAGCGGTTGCCGCGTCGATGGCTGCGCCATGCTCGAAGCGCTCCTTAACGCCGGGGCCGAGCATCCGATCGCCGCCGGCGATCCAGGCACCATGATTTTGCCACGCCTCGTACCCCTGCAGTTTGCGGAAGCACCAATAGAGATCGTCGGTGGAATGCGACAGCGGGGCAACGGTACACGGTGCGCCCAGCACCGATGCGACAGCGCGGACCATGGCGCGATACTCGTTAGCTTCCCGCGAGCCGAGCACGAGCCCGTCCAGCGCATCCAGCGCGAGGGGGCGCTGCAATTCTTGGTTGTGCAGATCGTCGCCGAGCAGCACCGCGCCGACCTTTTCGTAGGTGACCATGTCTCTGGCGAACCAGCCGAACGTATCCAGTGAAGGGGCCAGCGGCATGGCGCCTTCGAGCGAGATGCGGCCATGCGTGGTCCTCAGGCCGATCAGCCCACAAAAGCTTGCCGGGGCGCGAATCGAGCCGCCGGTATCGGATCCGGCGGCGATGTCGGCCAGCCCGCCGGCGACCGCAGCGGCGGAACCGGAGGACGAGCCGCCGGTGACGCGATCAGGTGCTGCCGGATTGACCGGCGACGGGAAATGCGCGTTCAGCCCCATCAGCGAGAAGGCCAGTTCGTCGGTCTGCGTCTTGCCGACGAAGCGCGCGCCCGAATCAAGCAGCGCCTGGACGGAAGGCGCCGTCGCCGAGGCGGGTGAAGCCTGCTGATATTTTTGCGGATTGCCGCAGCCGGTGCGGTAGCCGGCGACGTCGTAAATATCCTTGACGGCCAGGCGCAGGCCGGCAAGCGGGCCGGACTGCGCATTGGATACAGGTATACCATCGAGGTCGAGAAAAGCGTTCAGAGGGCCGCGAGTGCCTGCCATGCGTTCGATATCCGGATACAGTTGTTGCAACATTGTTCGACGCCAGGAATTTTACAACCTGGCGTACGATTTTTATTGATTGTGAAATCCATCGACCTTATATCGCGCTTGCCCAAAGTCGCACGTGCCTGTGGGTGTCCGCCGATCCTCAAAATGGTGAGGGATATCGGTAAGGTAACTGGAGCTAACCCCTCCAGTCGGTTTAGCGGCCAACCGCCAGACCGAGGACACCTTGAAGCAACGACGGTGCGGGCCTTTCTGGTGTTCTGCCGGTCGTCCAAAGACCGGGGTTACTGAAGAGGCACACCTTCATTGCCGGCAGTGCGGAACGGGTTCTCCCAATCCAAGCCAAGGCAGACAAAGCGAACCGAGGCCGGGCAAGGCCAAGGTTCACCGCCGCGAGACGGCGCTTCATGGTTCCGGGGTCTCCACCGGCTGGTTCCATGGATTGACGTCCCGCCTTTGTCCACCGCGTGTTCGCGAGGTCGATGACCCGTGTCCCGCAGCCTTTGTGCGCGCCGAAAGGCGCTATGGAGAGACCCCGATGGCTACCCAGCGCATCCTTGACTTCCTCGCCACCCGACGTCCGAACGGCCCTTGCCTCGTCGTCGATCTCGATGTCGTGCGCGACAATTTCCGCGCCTTCGAGAAGGCGCTTCCCGATTCGAAAATCTACTATGCGGTGAAAGCAAATCCGGCGCCGGAAATCCTGCGCCTGCTTGCTGCGATGGGCTCGTCCTTCGACACCGCTTCCGTTGCCGAAGTCGAGATGGCGATGGACGCCGGCGCGCCGGCGGACCGCATCTCCTTCGGCAACACCATCAAGAAGGAGCGCGACATCCAGCGCGCCTATCAACTCGGCATCCGGTTGTTCGCGGTGGACTGCGTCGAGGAGGTCGAGAAGATCGCCCGCGTTGCACCCGGCGCCCGTGTGTTCTGCCGCGTGCTGACCGACGGCGAAGGCGCCGAATGGCCGCTGTCGCGCAAGTTCGGCTGCGTGCCGGCGATGGCGGTCGACGTGCTGCGCCACGCGAGGGCGCTCGGGCTGGACGCCTATGGCGTGTCGTTCCATGTCGGCTCGCAGCAGACCGACCTGACCGCCTGGGACCGCGCGCTCGGCGACGCCAAAAAGGTGTTCGCGACGCTCGCTGACGAAGGCATTGTGCTCAAGATGGTCAATATGGGAGGCGGTTTCCCGACCCGTTACCTCAGGGACGTGCCGGTGGCGCAGGCCTATGGCCAGGCGATCTTCTCGGCGCTGCGCAAGCATTTCGGCAACGCGATTCCCGAGACCATCATCGAACCGGGCCGCGGCATGGTCGGCAATGCCGGCGTCATCAAGTCGGAAGTCGTGCTGATCTCGAAGAAGGCCGACAACGACAACGTGCGTTGGGTGTTCCTCGACATCGGCAAGTTCGGCGGTCTCGCCGAGACGATGGACGAGGCGATCCGCTACCCGATCGTCACCGCGCATGACGGCACCGAGACCGCGCCGTGCGTGCTCGCCGGCCCGACCTGCGATTCGGCCGACGTGATGTACGAGAAGACGCCGTATCCGCTGCCCCTGTCGCTGACCATCGGCGACGAGGTGCTGATCGAGGGCACCGGCGCCTACACGACGACCTACGCCTCGGTCGCCTTCAACGGCTTCGAGCCTCTCCGATCCTACGTGATCTGACGGCTCGCAAGAGCCGGTCAGATCACCCCGAGGTGGGCGCCTGTCGCCCGCCCGGGCTCGCCTGTGGAACAATCCGCTCGTGAAGGATCGCGGAAATGGAAATTGTGGATTTCATTGTTGATGGCGCCGCGCGCGGAATCTCCCCCCTTGAGGGGGAGATGGCCACGAAGTGGCCAGAGGGGGTCGTCTCGGGTGAAGCGCCGACGTCCTTCGCCCACGACAGGGTGTCGCGTCAGGACGTACCGACCCCCTCTGTCGCCTTTGGCGACATCTCCCCCTCGAGGGGGGAGATTGCTGGCGCTTTCGTCATCACCGCCGAAACCGCTGCCGACGTCCCGGCGCGCGAGGCTTTGCTCGATCGCGCCATGGGGCCGAAGCGCCGGAGAAAATCGTCGGAAAAGCTGCGGCGCGGCCGCCGGCCTTCGGAAGGCCTTGCCTTTGTCGCACGTGACGCGTCGGGCGCTGTCACCGGCACCGTGCGGCTGTGGGATGTCGTGCTGGGCGAGGGCGGTAGGTCCGCCCTTCTGCTTGGCCCGCTCGCCGTCGATCCCACAATCAAGAATGCCGGCATCGGCTCGGCGCTGATGCGCCATGCAATCGCTGAAGCCGCGCGCCTCGGCCATGCGGCGATCCTGCTGGTCGGCGATGCGCCCTATTACGAGCGCTTCGGGTTCTCGGCCGATAAAACCGGCTCGCTGGCCATGCCGGGACCTTATGAGCGGCACCGCCTGCTGGCGCTGGAGCTGGTGGAAGGCGTGCTCGCCGGCGCGCAGGGCACGCTGAAGGCGGCCGGGCGCAAGCTGAAGGCACAGCGGCTGTCGCTCGCTGCCTGACGGATCGGAAACAAGCCGCTGCCATCGGGCGGCGGCTTGTTTCCATCCAGGATTGGAATGGGTCAGCCGATCAACTGGCTCAGCGCCATGGCGACGCTCATGTCGCCTTCGACCTTTATCTTGCCGGACATGAACGCCATGGTCGGGTTGAGATCGCCCGATATCAGCGATTCCAGATCCTCGAGCGAAAGCTTTATCGTGCAGTCGGCCGGCGCGTCGGTGGTCGAGACGGCAGCGCCGTCGATGACGATGACGCCGTCGCCTCCGGTGTCGAATTTCACGGAACGATCGAACCCGGCACTCGCCACGCGCGCGCTGATCTTGTCGGCAATTTCCTGAACGCCCATGGCCGTTCTCCTCGTCTCGTTGCGTTTGTCGCACCCCATTGCACTTCGGTCTGGGGCACTTCGGTCTGGGGCACTTTGATCCGGCCCGAAGTCGCCGTCTTGCGCATTTCGCGATCAAGGTCGCCGGCGCATATAGCTTCGGGTTGACGTTTACGTCAACGCGGTTCCCGACATGATGATGGGTTTTATCGCCGCAGTGAAGCTGGGTTGTCGGCGAGGGCAGCCCAGAGGGGGATGGCGGTCCCATTGCATTTAGCTGGACACCGCCGGCAAATGACCGCTACCATCGCTGTGTGCACCAGATTTCAGCTGGAGCCAGGTTTCACCTGGAGATCGAGTGCTCGAAGAACCGAACAGAAATCCCGGATCCCATCGTTATGGGAAGCCGAGCTTGTGGTGGCCACCACCTCTGGGTTGATGGCTTGCGGGCCCGATCCAATCTGAAGATTTAATTTCGTGTTCAGAGAGACACAATCATGAATACCATGCTTTCCGTGGAAGCCCGGGAGACCGAGCTTGCCGTGACGTTCTCGTCAGGCGAAACAGTCTGCTATCCCTGGCTTTGGCTAAAGGATAATGCGCCATCGGCGTTTCACCCACAGACCCAAGAACGAATATTCGACCTGACCAGCGTTGACGCCCCGCTCAGACCCTTCAACGTCCAGGACAGACGCGGCGCTGTGAGCATTGTCTGGCCGAACGGCCTGGCTGAGGAGGAAATCCCGGGCCATTTCTTTGAATCCTACCGCCCAGGCAGAAAGCGGGACGATCCGGCCGAGATCGCTCCGAAACTCTGGGACGGCTCGATCGATCTTGAAACCATACCGCGCTACTCTGCCGGGGGCCTTTTTTCAAAGCGATGCCGATCTGCTTGCCTGGCTGAGGGCGACGGCTGCATACGGGCTCTCCATCGTCGAGGGGCTTGGCGATGATCCCGACGCCGGGCGGCGTGCGGCCGAGCGGGTAGGTTTCCTGCGCCAGACAAATTTCGGCACTATGTTCGAAGTCGTGTCGATGCCGAACCCGAACAACTTGGCCTACACCCCTGTCGCCTTGCCGTTACACACCGATCTCGCGAACCAGGAGGTGCCGCCCGGCTATCAATTCCTGCATTGTATCGCGAATGAAGCTGAGGGCGGTGGATCGGTCTTTGCCGACGGGTTTGCGGTTGTGGCCGCATTACAGGCGGAAGATCCAGAAGCATACCGTCTGTTGTGCGAGGTCGATATCCCCTATCGTTTTCACGACGAAAACTACGATCTGCGCGGTCGGTTTCCTGTGATCGTAACTCGACGCAATGGAGACGTGACAGAGTTGCGGTTCAACGCCCATCTTGTCGATGTCATCGACCTTCCCTCCGAGATATGCACCCCCTTCTATGCGGCTTATCGCAAGCTGATGATGATGATCCGCAGCTCGCGTTTTCAAATAGCCTACCGCCTCAAGGCCGGCGAAATGGCGGTCTTCGATAATCGCCGGGTGCTTCACGGCCGCCAATCGTTCAACCCAAATACGGGGCTGAGACATCTGCGGGGATGCTATGTCGATCGGGGTGAGTTTCAGAGCCGCATTCGCGTCCTCTCCCGATAGCGGCACGACGATGATCGCTGACGTACGGTCAGTTGCTGTCGGTGCAAGGCCTCCGGCGGACGTTCCGACGGTGGTTGTTTGCCCGAAAGCCGGCGGCAATCAGGGCAGTTACAAGGTTTGCATCATTCAAACAGACGAGGACAGTGGCCAAGCCTGTCCCTAGCGTGGGCTCGCCTCATGCGCCACCGCGCGATCAGGGGGAAGGGGTAACCCGTGTCCGGGAGGCGAGGATCGAGACCCCAGATGGCGTTACAGTAGGGGATGTTCAGTCATGAAAATCAGAAGTCTGATCAAGCGTGCCGAGACGGTGGACAGGGCATTCAAGGAACTCGAAGCCGATTTGGCGGATGCGTTCGATGAGTGTCTCAACCTGGACGACCAATCGCCGTTGGACAACGTTCCGGATGAGAATCTCGCGGCAAGGAATGACAACTCTCAGCCCGAGGACGATGCCGACGCTCCCGAGAACGCACGGCGGCTGACCTCCCACACACAAACCCGCCTGGCTGCGCTAGATGCCGTTGAGGGGTTGTTTGACGATGCGCGCGAGTATCTGCAGGAGATCAACACGAAACTTTCGGAGATCGCGACCTCGCATCACCTGACAGGCGAATTCCTGAAGCTGCTTCACGGGGACATTCTTCGCGCCAACGAACTGGAACTGGCAAATGGCAGCCTGACCACGCAGCAAAGAGTGCTATCGGAGCAGTTCCACGATGCGACCAGAAAGCAGCGCGAGCGCGAAAGCGCCGTCGAGGCCCTGCAGCAGCGCGAGATAAGCCTGGCCGAGGACAAGGAGGCACTTCGCAGTGCGCTTGCTGCAGCAAAGCTGGAACTCGTCGTGGCAGGCAATGCGAGCGCAGAACGCGAAGCGGAGTTCGGCGACCTCGTCAAAACGCTTTCGGCCAGAACGGCCGAGGCCAACCGATGCGCACGCGAGAACGAGATATTGCGGGAAAAGCATGTCAGCCTGTCGATCGATTTCGACAAGGCGCTGAAGCGGGAAGCTGAGGCGCGGCACCGGCTGGACGAGCTCTCGACGATTCATGCCAGTGACGCGGCGCGACTTTCGGAACTGCTGGCTGCGCTCGGCAAGAGTGAACAAGAGGAGATGCGGCTGCAGAAATCGCTCGATATCGCGCAAGCGAAGCTGTCGGAAATGACGGAAGCGGCCCGTATCATGGAAGGTGACAGGGAAGCCGAGCGTGCGCGTAGTTTCGCTGAGATCGGCGGCCTGCGTTCTGAAATTCGCAACCTCCAATCACGATTTGAAGTCGCCTCGAACGAGAACAATCAAGCCGCGAGCGAGATCGCCAAACTCAAGGCTCAATGGAGCGACGCTGTCGCCGAAAAGCAAATTGCGGAGGAAAGGTTGTCGGTTCTCAGAAAGGAGAACGAAAACGACAAGATGCACCTCTCGACCGTGAGCGCGAATTTTTCGCAGCTTTCCCTGCAGCAGGCATCCGAACAGATACAGCTCGATGTCCAGAGGCAGGAATGCGAGGACCTGCGAGCCGAAGTCGCGATGCTCGACGCCCGGGTCAAGGAACTGTTGCCCTATGAGCGTCTCCACAAGGTCACAAACGCCAAACCGCATGAGAACGGCGTGGTCGAGATCGCCGGTGTCGTGGCGGAGAAGTCCCGCGCCACAAGCAGGCGGCGCGTCCGTACGAGCCTGCGCGCCGCATCCTGACGCACGGGTGTCACTTGGATTTACGGGAACAGACTGAAGGTCCGTTGTCGAAGCAACGCAGATTCGGCGAATTAGCTTGCGTGCGCTTCCTTCCTCAGGGCTTCCCCGATCTAGTGTACGGTGTTGCCCGTCAGGTTAGCGCATGGATCGAAGCGTCATTTGCCGACCAACTGGTCACACCGGCACGGCCGGATTAGGCCTCGAGAAAGTCCAGGGCCTTTTCCACGAAGGCGCCGTGATACTGGAAAATGGCCGTATGCCCGCCGTCCTCGTACAGGACCAGCTCGGCATTGGGGAAGCGTCGTGCCAGGTCGACGGAATTGCTGGTGGGCACCATTCTGTCGTGATCGCCATTCACCACGAGGACCGGGTGCCGGACACGCGATAGGTCAGCAGGGCGCTCAAGGCCAAAGGCACGGACTGCCTTGAGCTGCTGGCTGAAAGCGCCGAGGGCGATTGGGCTTGTCGCGGTCATTGGTCCGTTCCTTCAAGCGCTGCAGAAACGCGCGCGCCGCCTTCTTGCCGTTGGGGCTTTGGGTGAAGAAGAGGTAGTTCTTGGGTCCCTGATGGTCAGCGCGGCGCGAATCATGTCGAAGATGGTGACTGATGTCACCCTGTCGATGCCGGTACCACCGGCTGGGCCGGTTCCCGCGAGGATGATCTTGCGAACCAGATCAGGCTCGAGCTGAACAATCGCCTGGGCGATGAAGCCGCCAAGAGATAGGCCGAGCAGATCGACCTGCTCGAAGCCGAGGGCCCGGATGAAGGCGATCGCGTCGCGGGCCATCGCCTCCACCGTGTTGGGAGTGGACCCGCCTGATGCGCCAACACCACGGTTATCGAAGGTGATAACGTGCCGTTTTGCGGCAATGCCATCGACGACCCGGGGATCCCAATTGTCGAGTACCGCACTCAGATGAGTAAGGAAGATCACCGGTACCCCTGACGTGGGCCCGAGCTCCCGGTAGGCGAATTTCGTACCGCCGACGTCGACCGTTTACGTCGGCACGTCCCTGTGTTTGACGATCGCGGCAGGTCGCGACAGATGATGCACGTTCATGATGGTTTCCTTTCTTCCGGCTTGTCGCTGTCGCGGGGCTGGAGCAGCGCCTCCGCCGCTGCCGCGCCAGCCGCAAGGATGCGATCGGACAGTTCGGTCCCGTTCACCGCGCGCGATAGCTCAAGCGTGCCGATCAGGGTCGCGAAGAGGCCGAACGCGACATCTTCGGGGTCGCGGGCGTCGGGTGTCAGTTCGGCCGCCACCGGGCGTACGAGCTTGAGCAGGTGCTCGGCGTAAACCTGGCGCGTCTCGACCGGCTCACGCGCAATTTCGGGCAACAGCGCGGCTGAAGCGCAACCGTGGCCTGGATTGTCTCGGTGTTCCGCCGACAGATACGCGTCGATGGCCATTGGCAGGCCACCGGCAGCCACCGCCTCCTGAATCTGGGTCGCCTGAACCTCCAGGGCCGCCGCCACGCTCTCACGCACGAGCGCCGCCTTGGACGGAAAATGGGGATAGAAAGCTCCATTGGTCAGTCCCGCCTCGCCCATGATGCCGGCGAGACCTGATGCAGCGATGCCGTCGGAGCGAAACCGTTCGGTCGCCACATCCATGATCCGCTGCCGCGATGCTTCCCTCCGGCCTTTCTCGTAGCGCATGTCTTTCTCCTTCGATCAGCTATTGCATTACGACCATATTATCATTAAGTGACCATAATGCAATAGGGCAAGGCATCGGAGATGTCGACCTGGCTCCTAGTCTCCTCAATTTAGGAAAGCTACAATGAAGGCCTTCATCGTCGATCGATATGCAAAGAAAGCTCGCCTCCGGCTTGGAGAGGTTCCAGAGCCGGAAGCAGGGGAGAATGACGTGCTGGTGCAGATCCATGCCGCCAGCGTCAATCTGCTGGACTCCAAGATCAGGGACGGAGAATTCAAGCTCATCCTGCCCTACCGCCGGCCTTTCGTCGCAGGCCATGACGTGGCCGGAACGGTCATTCGCGTCGGCGCGAAAGTCCGACAATTCAAACCGGGCGACGAGGTCTATGCGCGAGCGCGCGACGGTCAAATCGGAGCGTTCGCTGAATACATCGCCATTAATGATGCGGACGTGGCCCTGAAGCCAAAAAACCTCAGCATGGAAGAGGCTGCGTCCATTCCCCTGGTGGGTCTAACCGCCTGGCAGGCGCTGGTTGAAAGAGCGAAGCTGAAGAAAGGACAGAAGGTCTTCATTCAGGCCGGCTCCGGCGGAGTGGGGACATTCGCCATTCAATTGGCAAAGCACCTCGGCGCGACGGTCGCCACGACAACAAGCGCCTCGAACATGGATATGGTCAGGAAGCTGGGCCCCGATGTCGTCATCGACTACAAGAAGGACGACTTCGAGAAAGTCCTTTGGGGCTACGATGTCGTCCTGAACAGCCAGGACAACAAGACGCTCGAAAAGTCGCTGCGTGTGCTGAAGCCAGGTGGCGTCGCCGTTTCGATCTCCGGTCCGCCCGATCCTGGGTTTGCCAGGGAGAAAGGGCTGAACTGGGTGCTGAACCTGGTCATGCGCGTTTTGAGTGCAGGCATCAGGAGGCGGGCGAAACGCGCAGGTGTCCGATACTCGTTCCTGTTCATGGCGGCCAATGGCGAGCAGTTGACAAAGATAACGTCGCTCATCGAAACGGGCGTCATCCGCCCGGTCGTAGATCGGGTCTTTCCGTTTGAGCAGACCAATGACGCCTTGGCCTACATCGAGCAGGGCCGGGCCAAGGGCAAGGTTGTCATCAACCTCAAATAGCTTCGCAATGCTTCAGGCAACCACGTCCTGGGCGCAACTTCAGGTTGTAGGCATTTGCGCGACATGCATTAATGCTCGATTGGTCCTTTCGGCATGACGATGGTGGTGCCGGCGGTTGTCGGACGCTCGATCATGCGGCGCACGCGCGGCGGCTCGTCGCCGCTGTGCAGCGCCCTCAGGCGCTCGCCGACAACGGCGTCGGCATGGGTGGCCCGCTTGTTGTGGCGGATGTATTCGAGCCATGTCGGCGTGTGATAGTGCTCGATCCATATTGCGGGATTTTCGAGATCGCGCGCCAGCGTCCAGTTGCGGGCGCCGTCACGGCGGCGGATGCGGCCGCGTTCGGCCATGGTGGCCAGGAATTCCGGCACGTCCTCCTCGCGGATGATGTACTCGATCATGATGGCGATCGGCCCGCTGCGCAGTTTCAGGTCGAGTGCAAGATGCGGCTCCTTGAAACGGTTCAGCGGATCGAGGTTGAGCACCGCCTGCTGCGGCAAAGGCAGCAAGAGGCCGATCGCGCCGCCCGCCAGCATCGCGACGGCGGCCGCGATCAGCGCGAACTCGGCGCCATGCGAATCAGCGACGACGCCCCAAATCCAGCTGCCGAGGGCGATGCCGCCGAAAGTCGCCGTCTGATAGACCGAGAGCACCCGGCCGACCACCCAGCGCGGCGTCGACATCTGCACCGTGACGTTGAAATGCGCCAGCGCGACCACCCAGCAGGCGCCGCCGATGAGCAGCCCGAGCGACGTTTGCCAGGCCTGGTCGCTGACGGCGGCATTGAAGGCGCAGAGCGCGAAGCCGGCGAATGCCATGCGCACCATCGTCTCGCTTGACAGAATCTGCCTCAGCCTGACGCTGATCAGCGCGCCGCCGACGGCGCCGATGCCGAAAGCACCGAGCATGATGCCGTAGGTCAAGGCATCGCCCTTGACGACATTGCGCGCCACCAGCGGCAGCAGCGCCAGGACCGCGCCGGCGCTGAAGCCGAAAGCCGCACCCCTTACCAGCACCTTGCCGATATTGGGCGACATGGCGACGTAGCGCAGGCCAGCACCCATCGCCGCGCCCAGCGTCTCGCGCGGCAGTGTCGAGGCCGGCAATTCCGGCTTCCAGCGGGCCAGCACGATGATCAGCCCGACATAGCTCAATGCGTTGGCGGCAAAGGCCGCTGCGGTACCTGCGGCGGCGACGATGATGCCGCCGATCGCCGGGCCGACGCTGCGCGTTAGGTTGAAGCCCAACGAATTGAGCGCGACGGCAGCCGGCAGCTTGGCGCGCGGCACCATGTCGCCGACAGAAGCTTGCCATGACGGGTTGTAAAGCGCCGTGCCGCTGTTGATCAGGAAGGCGAAGGCGAGCAGCGTCCACGGCGTCATCAAGCCAAGATAGGTGAACACGGTCAGCAGAACCGAGACGACCAACATGAAGATCTGGGCAATCAGCATGACCTTGCGCCGGTTGAAGCTGTCGGCGATGGCCCCGGCAACGAGCGCAAACAGCATGATCGGCAAGGTGGTCGAAGCCTGGACCAGCGCAACCTGATAGGACGAGGTGGCGATCGTGGTCATCATCCAGGCGGCGCCGACGCCCTGGATCAAGCCACCGAAATTCGAAACCAGACTGGCGGACCATACGGCGCGGAAAATGCCGTGTCGGAACGGCGCCAGCGCCGAGACGCGTTCGCTGTCCGGCTCGTCGTCGATCATGGATGCTTCCCCGACTTCAAATGCTGCGTTCTTCCAGAATCGGTGCCCTCATGCCGTCCCTAGAAGTAGAGCAAGACCTCGCAAAGGGCGAACGCCTTTTCAAAGAAGATCATGGTCCAACAACAAGATAGCCGTGGCTGCGACAGGTCAGCGGCCATTCTTGCAGGCGGCGTGAGGCGCTTCGGCCGCCTGCTTCCAGAAATCGGCGCATTGGGCAAAAAATACTTAGCGACTTGACGAAGTTTTCGCTTGCGCCACCGGCAAATTGGGCGATAGCTAGCGATATGGCTAAGCATGATCTTGATCTCTCGCTGCTCTTCCACGCGCTCGCTGATCCGACCCGCCGGTCGATCCTGACCCGGCTCGCCGAAACACCTGCGCGGGTAACGGATCTGGCTGGGCCCACGGGACTGCGGCTGCCCACGGTGATGCGGCACCTTTCCGTGCTGGAGGAGGCAGGGTTGATCACCACGTCCAAGGACGGGCGCATACGCACCTGCGCCATCGTACCCGAGGCTCTGGATCCAGCGCGAACATGGCTCGATGAACAGCGGGCCATCTGGGAAGCTCGGCTCGACCGGTTGGACGCATTTGTGATGAATGTGATGAAGAAGGAGCGCGCAGAATGACACAGAACCTCGCTACAAACAGTGCGACCCGTGCGGTGCCCGATGATAGGAAGGGCCGTTTTGCGACGCTGACCTTCGAACGGGACGTGGCTGCGCCATTGGCCGTGCTGTGGGAGGCTTGGACGGCCCCAGCCGCGCGGGCGATCTGGGCTGCGCCATCGCCCTCGGTCACCGTGGAGTTTTTGGAGGCCGACACCAGGGTGGGTGGTCGCGAGATCTCGCTCTGCAAGGCAGAGGGCCAGCCGGACATCCGCTGCGAGTGCGGCTGGCTGGTGTTGCAGCCAGCGCTGTGCAGTGTGAACTACGAGGTGGTCTCGTGCGAAGGCGTGACGCAATCAGCAGCGCTGGTGACGGCAGATCTCTCAGGCACGCACGAGCGCAGCCGGCTAGTCGTGACGGTGCAACTTTCCTCGCTGGCGCAGGACATGGAAGCAGGCTACCGGGCGGGCTTCGGTGCCGGCCTGGACAACCTCGCGGGCGCGGCCGAACGAACCATGGTGCTGCAGCGGGTGATTCAGGCGCCGCGGTCCACCGTCTGGGGCGCGTGGATGAACCCTGAAACGCTGCCGCAATGGTGGGGGCCGGAAGGCTTCTCCTGTCGAACGAAGAGGATCGACTTGCGAGCGGGCGGCGAGTGGGTATTCGACATGATCGCGTCTGACGGCACGGTTTTCCCGAACCACCATCTCTATAACGAGGTCCGGCCCGAGGAGAGGATCGGCTATACGCTGCATTGGGGCGAGAACGGGCCGAAACATGCCGACGCCTGGGCCTCGTTCGAGGATCAGGACGGGGCAACGAAGGTGACGCTGGGCATGGTATTCAGCACGGCTGCCGAGTTCCAGGAGGCGAAGGGCTTCGGTGCCGTGGAACTGGGACTGCAAACTCTCGGCAAACTGGAACGCTTTGTCGCATCCCGCTGAAATGCTGCGATTTCCCGTCGGCCCGAATCAGGGCTTGTGGACGAGGTCCTCCTCCATGTCGCCCGTCCTCAATGGCGACGGCATCCGCCGCTTCAGTCAGACGGCATAGCCGGTCGGGCTGGAGCGGTCAGGCTGGAGAAGACCGAGCTCTCGGAAGCGGGGCAGATCACCAACATGCGCTTCCGCTTCACGGGATAGGCCGAGAATTCACAAAGGGATACACGAAGAGGAGGGTTCTATGAGAAAACTGATCATATGGGACATGGTGAGCGTCGACGGCTTCTTCGAAGGTCCGGACAGGGACATCAGCTGGTTCGTCTTCGAAGAAGAACTCGAGGACTACATTCATAAGACCCAGGAAAAGGCCGACACGCTGATCTTCGGCCGCGTGACCTACGAGCTCATGGCGGCCTATTGGCCGTCCGAGCAAGGCTGGATCGCAGATTTCATGAACAAGATCGAGAAGGTGGTCTTCTCGCGCACGCTGAAAAGCGCCGACTGGAACAACACGAAGCTCTTCAACGGCAATGTCGCGGAAGAAATCTCCAGGCTGAAGACCAGGGACGGCGGAGACATCTTCGTGTTCGGCAGCGCCGACCTCACGGCGACCCTGATGGAGCATGGCCTGATCGACGAGTATCACCTCGGGATCAACCCCGTCATTCTCGGGAGAGGCACGCCGCTCTTCAAGGGCGGCCCGAATCGGATACCCCTGAAGCATCTCGAGACGAGGACGCTCAAGTCAGGTGTTGTCATCCTCCATTACGCGCCGGAGAGCAGACAATGACGATCGATCCGCTGTTTCCCGTCAACCACTTGTCGAATTGGGAGGGCCCGGGAAGCGACGCGTTCCAGAGGATCGGCGGCCAAGTGGCGTAGCTGCCATCACCGCTGCGCTCTCTCGGGTCTAACGCCTGGGCAGCCCTTTGGGCGACATGCATTACCGATCTTCGAATCCGGTCAGCACGCCGACCGCATTGATGCCGATTTCCTCGACGGCGTAGCCGCCTTCCATGACGAACAGCGTCGGCAGGCCGAGCTTGGCGATGCGACGGCCAATCCTGGGATAGTCGGCGCTTTTCAGCTTGAACCTGCTGATCGGGTCCTTCTCGAACGTGTCGACGCCGAGCGAGACGACAACGATCTCGGGGGCGTAAGCTGCAAGTTTTGCGCAGGCGTCCTCCAGCGAAGCATTCCAGGCATCCCATGTGGTGCCGAACGGCATGGGGTAGTTGACATTGAAGCCTTCGCCGGGCCCAGTGCCGCGCTCGTCGGCATGGCCAAGGAAGAACGGATATTCGGTCATCGGGTCGCCATGCAGGTTCAGCACCTGCACGTCGCCGCGGCTGTAGAAGATCTCCTGCGTGCCGTTGCCGTGATGGTAATCGACATCGAGGATCGAGACACGCCTGGCGCCCTGGTCGCGGAACCATTGCGCGGCAACCGCGGCGTTGTTGATGTAGCAATAGCCGCCCATGAAGGCAGCGCCGGCGTGATGGCCGGGCGGGCGGCAGAGCGCGAAGGCTGATCTCTCGCCGCCCTCGACCAGGGCGGCTGCGGTCAGCGCCACATCGTAGGACGACTTGATCGCCTCCCAGGTGCCTTTGACGAAGCCGGCGCCGCCGTCGAAGGAGTAAAAGCCAAGCAGCGCATCGATGATCTGGGGGCGCACATCGCCGCGCAGGCCGCGCGTCGGCCAGGTGAAGGGGAGGGCCGTGCCAGTCCGTCCCGACGCTTCCCAGAGCGGCCATACGGTCGGCAGGAAATCGATGTAGTCGCTGGTATGCACCTGCTTGGCGGCTGCGAGGTCATGACTCTGGGGCGGCAACACGGGGCCGAGTTTTTCGCTCTCCACCCTCGCCTTGATGAACTCGGCGCGCGAGGGCTTCTCGAAGGCCGGCACGATGGCGCCGGCGATCAATTCGACATTGCCGGAATGGCCGGCATGGAGGGGCGAAAAAACAGTCTTCATGAAATTGTTCCGTGGTGAGATGCGGCGACCCTAGCCGTCTTGCACTGCCTTTCACAAGGCGCTGGGCCAACCAGCCATGGCTTGCTGGCACGGCAGCTACTCGTCTAGCCTGTCGGTAGCGCAACCGAACCGCGGGTAATCATGAGTTCAAATGCCGACCTGATCGTCATGAATGCCCGTGTGCTGACCATGGACGAAGGCAATCCGACGGCCGAGGCGGTGGCGATAAAGGACGGCAACATCCTCGCGGTTGGGGATCGCCGGACGATTGAGGTGCTGAAAGGGCCGGCCACGAAGATTATCGATGCGCAAGGCGGGTCGATGGTGCCGGGCTTTATCGAAGCGCATATGCATCTTTTCGGCGGCGCGGCCGAACTCGACAATCTGCACCTTCAGGGCGTGCATGGCTTCGATGCACTGAGCGACGCGATCCGCGCCTATGCGGCGGCACGGCCGAACGCCAAATTGCTGCTTGGGGCCGGCGTCGACTACACCATCCTTTCCAAGGAAGAGCCGGTCACCCGCCATCATCTCGACCGCATCATCGCCGACCGGCCGTTCGCCATGTCGGCTTCCGATCATCACACGATGTGGGCCAACACCAAGGCGCTGGAGCTGGCTGGCGTCCTGCACGGCAAGCAACTCGGTCCCGGCAACGAGATCGTCATGGGAGCGGATGGCCTGGCGGCGGGCGAATTGCGCGAGGGGGAGGCGTTCGGGCCAATCCTCGAGCTTTCGGGGCAGAACCGAGTGCGGCTCGGCATTGCGACAGGCGGAGAGCCCGAGCCGTACCCTTCCGCCGCCGAAGTCGCGGCCGATCGTGACCTGATGCATCGCGGGTTGGAATGGTGCGCCCGCCACGGCATCACCTCGATCCAGAACATGGACGGCAATCTTTACCAGCTAGAGCTGCTAGCCGGGCTGGAACAGGAAGGGCGACTGCTCTGCCGCACCAAGATACCTTTTCATTTCAAGAACTTCATGACGCTCGACAGGCTGGAAAAGGCATCGAGCATGGCCAACTCCTATCAATCGGAATGGCTGTCGTCCGGCATGGTCAAGATGTTTTACGACGGCGTGCTGGAAGGCTGGACCGCGGTGATGGTCGACGACTATGCCGACCGGCCGGGCTGGCGCGGTGAGCCGCTGTTTACGCCGGAGCATCTCGCCGAGGTGGCGGGGGAGGCCGACCGGCGCGGGCTGCAGGTCGCCGTGCATTCGATCGGCGATTGCGCGGTGCGCGCGGTCCTCGATGGTTATGAGGCGGCGCGGCGGAAGAACGGCAGGCGCGACAGCCGGCACCGGGTCGAGCATATCGAGGTGGTCACTGCCGCCGACATACCGCGCTTCGCAGAGCTTGGCGTCATCGCCTCGATGCAGCCGCCGCACCCGCCCGGCGCCATGGACTTCCCGCTGGAGCCGACGCTTTCGCGCATCGGCCGCGAAAGATGGCCGCTGAGCTATGCCTGGCGGACGCTGAAGCAGGCGGGCACGCATGTCGTCTTCGCTTCCGACTGGCCGGTGTCGCCGATCGATCCGATTCTGGGCATTCAGGCGGCGGTGCTGCGCAAACCTTGGGCAGAGGGCGATCCCGACCAGAGCTTTTCGCTGCATGAATCACTAGCGGGCTACACGGTGGAAGGCGCCTATGCCGAGTTCATGGAGCACCGCAAGGGCCGCCTGAAGCCAGGCTTTATGGCCGATCTGGTGGTGCTCTCAGGCGACATCGAGGCGACCGCGCCGGAAGCGCTGCATACGGTGCGGCCGGTGACGACGATCTGCGGCGGCAAGATCACCTACCAGGCCTGACGGTGGCACGGGAATTGCGTCCTAAATCGACGTTCAGATGTATGATCGACATTCAGATGTGTGCTTGCCAAGCCATGCGCCGTGTGCTGACAATCGAGTGGGAACTGGATCCGCCAGAAGAGCGGACACAAGAATGGGGTAATCGTGCCGGAACAACCGGGTAAAAGTGCAATTGAAGTTCGTGGCGTCCGCAAGGTCTTCGGTAGCGGGGAGTCACAGGTCGCCGCCCTCGACACGGTTTCGGTGTCGATCCGCGAAAATGAATTCTTCACGCTGCTTGGTCCGTCCGGCTGCGGGAAGACGACGCTTTTGCGGCTGATCGCCGGCTTCGATTTCCCCAGTGCCGGCGAGATCCTGCTGCATGGCCAGGACATCGCGCCGCTGCCGCCGTTCAAGCGGCCGGTCAATACCGTGTTCCAGAACTATGCGCTGTTCCCGCATATGACGGTGGCCGAGAATATCGGCTTCGGCCTCGAAATGCTCGGCAAGCCCAAGGCCGAAGTGAAGGCGCGGGTCGCCGAGATGCTGAAGCTGGTCAAGATGGAGGCGCTGAGCAACCGCCGCACCAGCCAGATTTCCGGCGGCCAGCAGCAGCGCGTGGCGCTGGCGCGGGCACTGGCGCCGCAGCCGAAAGTGCTGCTGCTCGACGAGCCGCTGTCGGCGCTCGACTTCAAGCTGCGCAAGGAGATGCAGATCGAGCTGAAGCGGCTGCAGCACGAGACCGGCATCACCTTCATCTTCGTCACTCACGACCAGGAAGAAGCGCTGACCATGTCGGACCGCATCGCGGTGATGTCGGCGGGCAAGATCCTGCAGGTCGGCACGCCCTGGGATATCTATGACAAGCCGGCGGAGCGTTTCGTCGCCGACTTTATCGGCGAAACCAATTTCCTGACGGCGGCCATATCAGGAATGGGCAACGGCAAGGCACGCGCAACGCTCAAATCCGGCGCGACCATCGACGCCACCGTGGCTGAAGGCTTCCAGCCGAAGGACAATGCAACCGTGGTGGTCAGGCCCGAACATGCCAAGCTGACCAGCGGCAAGGGCGACCTATCGGGCACGGTCGAAAACATCGTCTATTTCGGCACCGACACCCACATCCATGTTCGCCTGGACAGCAGCGAGAGCTTCACCGTGCGCCAGCAGAACACGCGCAGCGCCGGCTGCGGTTTCGAGCGGGGCGACAAGGTCGGCATCTCGATCGGCAACGACGCCGCGCAAGTGCTGAGGGACTGATGGCGAGCGCGGAACAAGTCGCTGAGGAGGCCGAGCGCCGAGAGATCCGCGATCGCTGGCTGCTGTCGGCGCCGGCGCTGATCATCATCTTTCTCGCCGCGAGCGGACCACTGCTGATCGTCGTGATCTATTCCTTCCTGACGCCGGGGCCCTATGGCGACGTGGTGTGGAAATTTTCTACCGACGGCTGGCTGTCGGTGTTGATGCAGCGTGACATCTTCGACGACACTCTGGCCTTCGCCGATGCGCATTTGTCGATCTTCTGGCGTTCGATAAGCCTGTCGTTCTACACCACCGTGCTGACGTTGTTCTTCGGCTTCCCCACAGCCTATTTCATCGCCACGCGACCGCCGAAGACGCGCGAGGTCTGGGTTTTCCTCGTCACCATTCCGTTCTGGACGAATCTCCTGATCCGCACCTTCGCTATGCAGCAGGTGATCCGCAACGAAGGGCTGGTCAACACGGCGCTGATGGCGCTCGGCATCATCAAGCAACCGCTGCAGATCATGAATACCGACGCCGCCATCTTGTTCGGCATGATCTATATCTACCTGCCTCTGATGGTGCTGCCGATCTACGCCTCGATGGAGAAGCTCGACTTCCGGCTGGTCGAGGCCGGATATGACCTCTACGCCGGTCGCTGGCAGGTTCTGCGCCGCATCATCTTCCCATTGATCAAGCCCGGCGTCATAGCCGGCTCGATACTGGTCTTCATTCCCTCGCTTGGCGCCTATGTCATTCCGCGGGTGCTGGGCGGCGGCAAGAACATGATGCTCGGCAACCTGATCGAACTGCAGTTCGGCGCGGGCCGTAACTGGCCGCTTGGCGCGGCCATCTCAATTACGCTCATGGTGCTGGTGATGATCGCGCTCCTGTTCTACGTGCGCAACGCATCCGGGTCGCAGGGCGCCCATGGCTAAGCGTCCGTTCGACATCCAGGCGCAACCCGGCTTCGGGTTCATGGCGCTTCTGACCTTCTTCGCGCTCTATCTGCCGATCGCGGCGCTCGTCACCTATTCGTTCAACACGGCGGATTCGCTTTCGCGCTGGGACGGCGTCTCACTGCGCTGGTTTATTTCGGCCTGGCACAATTCGGCCGTGCAGGACG
Organism: Mesorhizobium sp. WSM4820; assembly: GCF_055811075.1. Lineage (NCBI taxonomy): Bacteria > Pseudomonadati > Pseudomonadota > Alphaproteobacteria > Hyphomicrobiales > Phyllobacteriaceae > Mesorhizobium > Mesorhizobium sp. WSM4820. The sequence goes on from NZ_JBVVQN010000003.1 coordinate 110,098, forward strand.
CCTCCGTCCGCTCGCTCGTGCTGGCGGTCTCGGCCGCCGCGCTGTCGACGATCGCCGCCACCATGGCTGCGCTGGCCACGACCCGCACGCGGCCCTATCCCGGCCTTACCTTCAAATACGCCTTCATCAACCAGCCGCTGATGGTGCCGGAGATAGTCACCGGCGTCGCGCTCCTGATCGTGTTCTCGCGCATCAAGGTCTGGACCGGTTACTCAGGACTCGGTTACCTGATCGCCGCGCACACCGCCTTCTGCATCCCGTTCGCTTACCTGCCGATCCGGGCGCGGCTGGACAGCATGGACCTGACGCTGGAGCGCGCAGCCGCTGACCTATACGCCACGCCCTGGAAAGCCTTCCGTTTCGTGACGCTGCCGCTCTTGAGGCCGGCCATCATCGCGGGCTTCATGCTCGCCTTCGTCATTTCGCTCGACGATGTGGTCATCACCGAATTCGTCAAGTCCGGCGGCCAGGATACGCTGCCCACCTACATGCTCGGCCAGTTGCGGCGCGAAACGAGCCCGGAAATCAATGCGATCGCCACGGTATTCCTGGCGCTGTCGGTGGTGCTCGTAACCGTGTTCTACTTCGTCAACCGGCGCAAGCCATGACCAACGATTGCCAAAACGGGAGAATAGCAATGAAATGGAAGACCACGGCTGCCACGGCGGTATTCGCAATGTTTGCCTTTGCGGGCAGCGCGTATGCGGAAGGCGAACTCAACATCTTTAATTGGGGCGACTACACCAGCCCCGAGATGATCAAGAAGTTCGAGGATACCTATAAGGTCAAGGTGACGATCACCGACTACGACTCCAACGACACCGCGCTAGCAAAGGTACGCGCCGGTGGTCATGGCTTCGACATTGTGGTGCCGTCGGCCAACTACGTGCCGATCTGGGTGAAGGAAGGGCTTCTGCTTGAGGCCCGGCCCGACCAGATGGAGAACTTCAAGAATGTCGACGAGCGCTGGGTGAACGTTCCCTGGGATCCGGGCCGTCATTATACGGTTCCGTGGCAGTGGGGCCTGACCGGTATCGGCGTCAACACAAAGATCTATGACGGCGACCTCAACACCTCGGCCATCTTTCTCGATCCGCCGAAGGAACTGGTTGGCAAGATCAATGTCGCGCCGGAAATGAACGACGTGCTGTTCGCCACCATCAAGTATCTGGGCGGCGACTGGTGCACGGACGACAAGGAACTGCTCAAGAAAGTGCGCGACAAGCTGGTGGAGGCCAAGCCGAAGTGGCTGGCCATGGATTATAGCGTGACCGAGAAGCTACCGGCCGGCGACTATTCGGCCGTCTACTACTGGAACGGCGCCATCATGCGCTCGCGCATCAAGAACCCCGACATCAAGTTCGGCTACCCGAAGGAGGGCTTCCCCTTTTTCATGGACAGTGTTGCCATCCTCAAGGATGCCAAGAATGTTGACAACGCCAAGCTGTTCATGAACTTCATTATGGATCCCGAGAACGCCGCCATGATCTCCGCCTTCGCCAAATATGCCAATGGCGTCAAGGGCTCGAAGACATTCATGCCAGCCGACATGAAGGATGCGCCCGAACTGGTGGTACCGCCAGAACTAGAGAAAGCGGGCGAGTTCCTCACCCCTTGCTCGCCCGATGTGCAGCAACTCTACACGCGCATCTGGACGGACGTTCAGAAATAACGGCACTCCGCCTTTTTCCGCGCGAGCGGGAAGAAGGCGGGTCAAGGGCCGGATGAGGGGTAGCGCTGAATTCGCAGCGTTCGCGCCGCCCCTCACCTGGCCTGCCGGCACTGCCCTTCGCCATGGCGTCGGGCGTTCGTCACTCTAAAGGCCCATTCGGGGGCTTTTTCGTCCGCTGTGCAGACCGCTCCTCATCCAAGTGAACCGAAGAGCGGCATGCGGCGGCAGGGAAATTCTCATGCAGTCTTACCGCAACTCCGATCCGCGGCCGCCGATCATGCAGGGCTCACCGCCCAAGATGGTGCCGCCGAAGCTCGACTGGGACAGGGGACCTTGGAATCGCTGGGCATTCCAGCACATCCGCGAAATTCTGCCGACCGTCGAAGTCTGCCGCGGCAATGGCCATCGCCGCCGCTTCGAGCGGACCGAGGTCGATCTCGACGCGCTGCCGGTGAGCGACAGCACGGGGACGCCTACGACGCTGGCCGGGCTGCTGGACGAAACCTATACGGATGGGTTCCTCGTGCTCAAGGACGGCAAGATCGCCTATGAGCGCTATTGCAACGGCATGACCGAGCGCACGCTGCATTTGTCGCAGTCGATGGCCAAGTCGGTCACGGGCTCGGTGTTCGGCATACTCGCCGGGCGCGGCCTGGTCGATCCCGCCATGCCGGTGACGACCTATCTGCCGGAGCTGGAAGCTACCGGCTGGGCCGGCGCCAGCGTGCAGCATGTGCTCGACATGACGTCCGGCGTGCGTTTTTCCGAGGAATACACCGACCGCTATTCCGAAATCGGTCAGGTCGATGTCGCCAGCGGCTGGAAACCGGTGCCGCCGGACAGCGACCCGGCCTTCGAGTGGCCATCGCATATGTTCGAATTGATCCTGCGGCTCAAGAAGACAAGCCGGCCGCATGGCGCTGCGTTCGAATATCGTTCGATAGAGACCGACGTGCTCGCCTTCATCATGGAACGGGTGACCGGCAAGCGGCTGGCGCAACTGGTTTCGGAAGAACTCTGGCAGAAGCTCGGCGCGGATGAAAGCGCCTGCTTCACCGTCGACAGTGCCGGCTACGCCATCGCCGATGGCGGCTTCAACGCCACGCTGCGCGACTATGGCCGTTTCGGCCAGCTGATCCTCGACAATGGCGGCGGCGTCGTGCCGGCCGACTGGATCGAGGCGACGCGCACCGGCAGGCATGGACCGGACTTCAATCCCAGCCTGCCGCAAGGCAGCTACCGCAACCAGTTCTGGATCGAGGACCCGCGTTCGCGCGCGCTGATGTGCCGGGGCGTGTTCGGGCAGCTGATCCATATCGACTGGAACACGAGAATGGTCGTGGTGAAGCTTTCGAGCTACGCGGATTTCACCAGCATCGCCTTTTCGGTGGCGACGATGAAAGCCGTCCACGCGATCGCCGCCGCGTTGAGGAACACGCCATGACCGGCAAGACCGCGTTCGGGACCAGACATGGCTTTGCCCGCAAAAAGGTGCTGCTCGGCAACTGGCGCGAAAGCCCGTTCAGCCGGTGGTCGTTCCAGAATGTCGGCGAGTTGGTGCCGAGCGCACGTGTCGCTGCAGCGTCAAGCGGCAGTGAGGCGCCGGCACAGGACCTTGATGGGCTGCTTGACGAAAAAATCGCGCTGACCGGCGGCGCCGAGACCGTTGCGGCCTTTCTCGCGCGCTCCGACACCGACGCGCTGACGATCACGAAAGCCGGCAAATTCGTCGGCGACTGGTTCGCACCGCATATGGAGTTCGGCGCGCGCCACATCATCTTCTCGATCAGCAAGTCGCTGACCGCCATTCTGGCCGGCATATTGGAGGGCGAGGGGGTTTTCGATCCGCAGGCGCCGGTGACCCGCTATCTGCCGGAAGCTGCCGGCTCGGCCTATGGCGATGCCAGCGTGCGGCATGTGCTCGACATGAGCGTCAGCCTCGACTTCGAAGAAGCCTATCTCGATCCGGAAAGCGCCTTTGCCCGCTATCGCCGCGCGACGCTGTGGAATCCGGGCGGCGGCATGGAAAGCCTGGCCGACTTCATCCTGACGCTGCAGCGCCTTGCCGAGCCGCATGGCCGGACGTTCCGCTACCGCTCGCCCAATTCCGACCTGCTCGGCATCCTGCTCGAGCGCGCGTCCGGCCAGCGCTTCGCCGAGTTGATGCACAAGAAATTGTGGCTGCCGCTTGGTGCAATGAGCGAAGCCTCGGTGACAGTCGATATGGCCGGCACTGCGCGCACGGCCGGCGGCATTTCGGTGACGCCGCGCGATCTGGCCCGGGTCGGCGAGATGATGCGGCAGGGCGGCATCGCCCATGGCCGCCGCATCGTGCCGGAAGCCTGGGTGCGCGACACTGTCAGCACAGGCGGAGACACGGACGCCTGGCAGCGTGGCGCGATGGCGTTCCTCTTCCCGCAAGGCCGCTACCGCAACAAATGGTACCAGACCGGCGCGGCCAGCGGCGCTTTTTGCGGTATCGGCATCCACGGCCAGTGGCTCTACGTCGATCCCAAGGCGGAGGTGGTTATCGCCAAGATGTCGTCGCAGCCTGAGCCGGTCGACGAGCCGCTCGATGTCGATATGGTCACCTTCTTCGATGCGCTGAGCCGGATGGTCTAGCAGGGCAATCGTATCCGACTGGCAATGTCAGCGCTGCCCCTCATCCGCTTCTCCCCGTATAGTGACGGGGAGAAGGGGGCTGGCCGCACCGCGGCGCTATTTTTTGCAACGCTGTTCGTTGGCGAAACCCTTTGCGAAGGCGTCTTTCTCCCCGTCGCTATACGGAGAGAAATGCCCGGCAGGGCAATGAGGGGCAGCGCGCACGTCTTGAAGGGCACGGGCAAATCCAGGCGTGGGCGCATTCTGCCATGCGAATTTCCAACGTGCTTTCCTGTGGAACTCTTGATCGGTCGAAAAGAGCGAGGTTGGCGGGGCGACGCTCTGCGCCTATGGTCGCCGCTCTTTTCGACAGGACAGCAGGAACGACATGGCATCCGAGCGCATCGCAGCAATCATCGCAGCCGAGATCACGGCCCGGCCCGAACAGGCCGCGGCGGCGATCGGACTGCTGGACGAAGGCGCGACGGTGCCGTTCGTGGCGCGCTACCGCAAGGAGGTCACCGGCGGTCTGGACGACACGCAGCTGCGCCTGCTGGCCGAACGCCTAGCCTATCTGCGCGAGCTCGATGCGCGCCGCGACACCATTCTCGGTTCGATCCGCGAGCAGGGCAAGCTGACCGAAGAGCTTGAAACCAAGATCGCGGCGGCCGTCACCAAGGCGGAACTCGAAGACATCTATCTGCCCTACAAGCCGAAGCGCCGGACCAAGGCCGAGATCGCGCGCGAGCGCGGGCTGGGACCGCTGGCCGAGGCGATCCTTGCCGACCGCGCCGCGGCGCCCAGCGAACTGGCGCTGGCCTACATCACTGAAGAGGTGGCCGACGCCAAGGCGGCGCTCGAGGGCGCGCGCGACATTCTGTCCGAGCAGTTCGCGGAGAATGCCGATCTGGTCGGCAGGCTGCGGAGCTACATGAAGGAACGCGCCTTCATGCGGTCGCGCGTCGTCGACGGCAAGCAGGAAGCCGGCGCGAAATTCTCCGACTATTTCGACCATGTCGAGCGCTGGGCCAATGTGCCGAGCCATCGCGCCCTGGCGATGCTGCGCGGCCGCAACGAAGAGGTGCTGTCGCTCGACATCGAGGTCGATGCCGACGACGCGTCGCCGGTGAAGCCGGTCGAGCGGATGATCGCCGACGCCTACGCCATCGGCCGCCAGTTGCCGGGCGACCGCTGGCTGATGGAGGTGGCGGGCTGGACCTGGCGCGTAAAGCTGTCGCTGCATCTGACGCTCGATTTGATGCGGGATCTGCGCGAGCGGGCCGAGGAGGAGGCGATCCATGTCTTCGCCCGCAATCTGAAGGACTTGCTGCTCGCTGCCCCGGCCGGCTCGCGCGCTACGATGGGGCTCGACCCCGGCATCCGCACCGGCGTCAAGGTGGCGGTGGTGGACGGCACCGGCAAGCTGCTGGCGACGACGACGGTCTATCCGTTTCCGCCAAGGAATGACGTGCGCGGCACGCAGGCCGAACTGGCAAAACTCATCCGCCTGCACAAGGTCGAGTTGATTTCCATCGGCAACGGCACCGGCAGCCGCGAGACGGAAAGGCTGGTCGCCGACATGCTGGCCGACATGCCTGCTGAGTCCGGGCCGAAGCCGCTCAAGGTGATCGTCAGCGAGGCGGGCGCCTCGGTCTATTCCGCCTCGGCAACAGCAGCGGCGGAATTCCCCGGCCTCGACGTGTCGCTGCGCGGCGCGGTGTCGATCGCGCGGCGGCTGCAGGATCCGCTGGCCGAACTGGTCAAGATCGAGCCGAAGTCGATCGGCGTCGGCCAATACCAGCACGACGTCGACCAGTACCGGCTCGGCCGCTCGCTGGAAGCGGTGGTCGAGGACGCGGTCAATGCCGTCGGCGTCGACCTCAACACCGCCTCGGCGCCGCTTTTGGCGCGGGTTTCGGGTCTTGGCGCATCGCTGGCCGAGGCGATCATTGCGCACCGTGACGCGACGGGTCCCTTCGCCAGCCGACGTGACCTGTTGAAGGTCTCGCGCCTTGGACCCCGGGCCTTCGAGCAATGCGCCGGCTTCCTGCGCATTCCCAACGGCACCGAACCGCTCGATGCCTCGGCCGTGCATCCCGAAGCCTATGGCGTGGCGAAAAAAATCGTTGCGGCCTGCGGACGCGACCTCCGCTCGCTGATGGGCGACAGTGCCGCTCTCAAGGCGCTCGATCCGCGTGTCTTCGTCGATGAGCGGTTCGGCCTGCCGACGGTGCGCGATATCCTGGCGGAACTGGAAAAGCCCGGCCGCGATCCGCGCCCCGGCTTCAAGACCGCGACCTTCGCCGACGGCGTCGACGACATCAAGGATTTGAAGCCAGGCATGCTGCTGGAAGGCACCGTCACCAATGTCGCCGCGTTCGGCGCCTTCGTCGATATCGGCGTGCACCAGGACGGCCTGGTGCATGTCTCGCAACTGGCCGACCGTTTCGTCAAGGACGCGCATGAGGTGGTGAAAGCCGGCGACGTGGTCAAGGTGCGCGTCGTCGACATCGACATCAAACGCAAGCGCATCGGCCTGTCGATGCGCAGGGAAGGTGACGGCGGTACACCGAAGCCGCGCGACAACGGCAACAGACCGGTGCCGCGCACGCCGGCGCCGCTGCGTCAGGCGGAAAGGCCGGTGCAACAAGGCGCATTCGGCGCCGCGTTGGCCGATGCGTTGAAGCGGAAGTAGCTACTTCTCCGGCGGCACATGGCGCAGCAGCCAGTCGCGAAAACTGGCGACCGGCGGATGGCCCAGCTTGTCGTGCGGCACGACGAGATAATAGGCGCTGCGGCTTTGCATCGGCCGACCCGGTGCCGGCACCAACTGGCCGCGCTGCAATTCGCCTGAGATGAGCACCTGCGGCAGCAGCGCCACGCCGAGCCCGGCCATACAGGCCTGGGCGGCAGTGCCGAACTGCTCGAACTGCATGCCCGGTCCGGTCGGTGCGCTCAAACCCTGATGCTCGAACCACTCGGTCCATGCGCCGGGCCGCGTTGCCATGTGCAACAGCGGCAGACGGCCGATATCAGCAGGCGTGGCAATGGCGCGGCCGGCCAGAAATTCGGGCGAGACGACTGGCACCACCGTCTCGCGCACCAGCAGCGTCGAGTCGGCATCCGGCCAGTCGGGCAGGCCGAAATGGATGGCGGCATCGAGCCGTTCGCGGGCGAAGTCGAAGCGGCCGATGCGAGTGACGAAATTGATGGTGATGTCGGGGTTGTTTTCAACGAAATCCGGGATGAGCGGCATCAGCCAGCGCGTGCCGAAGGTCGGTAGGATCGCAAGGTTCAAGATGCCACTATGCCGATTGCTCATCAATCCAAGCGCTGCGTCGCGCAATTGACCCAAGGCGGCGCGCACCGCTTCGGCATAGATCTCGCCGGCCGTCGACAGTCTGACATTGCGGCTGTCGCGTTCGAACAGCCGGCGGCCAAACTGATCCTCCAAAAGCTTGATCTGCCGGCTGACGGCGCCCTGTGTCAGATCGAGCTCCTGCGCGGCGGCGGTGAAGCTGCCCAACCGGGCCACCGCCTCGAAGGCGGCAAGGGCGCTGATACCAGGTAGAAGGCGGCGCTGTACGTTCATTATCCATTACTAACGCTCATTGATCGCCGAAGCAATTTCGTTTGATTTTTTCGAGCTGGAAGCCGATAAGCCGCCTAATTCATGTTGTTGTTTATGCATGTCGTTATCCCAAACCGCCGGACACCTTCGGGTCAGGCCCGAGGGCAAGCTTTTGGGCGACACGCAAGAGTTGGGAGACCGAGGCCATGGCCGCCGACAAGAACGCATTCGTCTGGGATGATCCTTTCCTGATCGAGGATCAGCTGTCGGAAGACGAGCGGATGGTGCGCGATGGCGCAGCGGCATTCGCCGCCGACAAGCTCGCCCCCAGGATCGAGGAAGCCTATCTCGAGGAAAAGACCGATGCCGGAATCTTTCGCGAGATGGGCGAAGCGGGTCTGCTCGGCATCACCATTCCGGAAGAATATGGCGGGCTCGGCGCCAACTACGTCACCTACGGCCTGGTGGCGCGCGAAGTCGAGCGCATCGATTCTGGCTATCGCTCGATGATGAGCGTGCAGTCGTCGCTGGTGATGTATCCGATCCATGCCTATGGCTCGGAGGCGCAGCGCAAAAAATATCTGCCGAAGCTGGCGTCAGGCGAATGGATCGGCTGCTTCGGGCTGACCGAGCCGGATGCCGGTTCCGATCCGGGCGGCATGAAGACGCGGGCCGAGAAGACGGCGAACGGCTACAGGATCTCGGGCTCGAAAATGTGGATCTCCAACGCGCCGATCGCCGACGTGTTCGTCGTCTGGGCAAAGTTGTCCGACAAGAGTGGGCGCGCGCAGGACAACGAGATTCGCGGCTTCGTGCTGGAAAAAGGCATGAAGGGGCTGTCGGCGCCAAAGATCGACGGCAAACTCAGTCTCCGCGCGTCGATCACCGGCGAAGTGGTGATGGAAGGCGTCGAGGTCGGTGAGGACGCGCTGCTGCCTGACGTGTCGGGCCTGAAGGGGCCGTTCGGCTGCCTCAACCGGGCGCGCTACGGCATTTCCTGGGGGGCGATGGGCGCGGCGGAAGATTGCTGGCACCGGGCCCGCCAATATGGCCTTGACCGCAAGCAGTTCGGCAAGCCGCTGGCCGGCACGCAACTGTTCCAGAAGAAGCTCGCCGACATGCAAACCGAGATCGCGCTGGGGCTGCAGGGCAGCTTGCGGGTCGGGCGGCTGATGGATGAGGGCAAGATGGCGCCCGAGATGATCTCGATCGTCAAGCGCAACAATTGCGGCAAGGCGCTCGACATCGCCCGCCAGGCCCGCGACATGCATGGCGGCAACGGCATCCAGATCGGCTACCACGTCATGCGCCATGCGCAGAACCTGGAAACGGTCAACACCTATGAGGGCACGCATGACGTGCATGCGCTGATCCTCGGACGAGCGCAGACCGGGTTGCAGGCGTTTTTCTGAGCCGGCCCCTGGGCCGGCAACGCTGCTTAAATTAGATGCACCGCAACATCTCTGCTTGGAGAATGGCCAGCATTTGTGTCAGGGTTCGGCGAGTTCGTTGAAACGCCCACTTTCGGGGTCCCATGGCAATTCTGGCAGCCGTCTACCACCTGACCCATTACAAATATGACCGGCCGGTCGTCCTCGGCCCGCAGGTCATCAGGCTGCAGCCGGCGCCGCATTCCCGCACCAAGGTGCTCAGCCATTCGTTGAAGGTCGGGCCGGCGAGCCACTTCGTCAATCTGCAGCAGGATCCCTACGGCAATTTCCTGGCGCGCTTCGTGTTTCCGGAACCGGTGGCGGAACTGAAGATCGAGGTCGACCTCGTCGCCGACATGACGGTCTACAACCCATTCGATTTTTTCGTCGAGCCGGCGGCCGAGATCTTGCCGTTCGAATACCCGGAAGAGATCAGCGCCGATCTCGCCATCTACCGGACGCCGGAACCGGCTGGACCGCTGCTGTCGGCGTTCCTGCAAACCATCGATCGCCACCCAACCAATACCGTCAATTTCGTCGTCGACCTCAATGCCCGCCTGCAGCGCGAGGTCGCCTATATCGTGCGCATGGAAACCGGCGTTTTTTCGCCGGAGGAAACGCTGGCCGCAAAGAAAGGCTCGTGCCGCGATACGAGCTGGCTGCTGGTGCAGATCCTGAGGAACCTCGGCATCGCCGCGCGCTTCGTTTCCGGCTACCTGATCCAGCTGAAGCCCGACCTCGTCGCGCTTGACGGACCGCCTGGCACCGCCGTCGACTTCACCGATCTCCATGCCTGGTGCGAGGTCTATCTGCCGGGCGCCGGCTGGATCGGCTTCGACCCGACCTCCGGCCTGCTCACCGGCGAAAGCCATGTGCCGTTGGCGGCCACGCCGCATTTCCGCAACGCCGCGCCTATTTCCGGCATGGCGAGCTTCGCCAATGTCGAGTTCGGCTTCGACATGCGGGTCGACCGCATCGCCGAGCACCCCCGCATCACCAAGCCATTCTCCGACGAAAGCTGGCAGGCGCTTGACGCATTGGGCAGGCAGGTCGACGCCGCACTCGAAGCCGGGGACGTGCGGCTGACCATGGGTGGCGAGCCGACCTTCGTGTCGATCGATGATTTCGAGGCGGAGGAGTGGAACACCGCCGCCGTCGGCCCGACAAAACGCGAAAAGGCCGATGCGCTGATCCGCCGGCTGCGTGAGCGTTTCGCGCCCGGCGGCTTCCTGCACTACGGGCAGGGCAAGTGGTATCCGGGCGAAAGCCTGCCGCGCTGGACCTTTTCGCTGTACTGGCGCGCCGACGGCGAGCCGGTGTGGAGCGACCCGTCGCTGATCGCGCGGGAGAACAGCGAAGCAGATGAAGCAGGCGAAGCAGATGTTGGGCCGAAGCAGGCTGAAAGCCTGCTGACGGCGATTGCCGATGAACTCGGCATCGACAAGTCAATGGTCAGCGAAGCCTATGAGGACCCGGCTGAGTGGCTGCTCAAGGAAGGCAAGTTGCCGGAGAATGTCGATCCGTCGAATTCGAAGCTGGACGACCCCGAGGAGCGCAGCCGCATGGCGCGGGTGTTCGAACGCGGCCTGACCAAGCCGTCGGGCTATGTACTGCCTGTCCAGCGCTGGAACAGCCAGGCGTCCGGACCGCGCTGGCGTTCGGAGAGATGGAAAACGCGGCGCGGCAGGCTGTTCCTGGTGCCGGGCGATTCACCGGTCGGCTACCGCCTGCCGCTCGGCACGCTTCCCCATGTGCCGCCGGCGCAGTTCCCCTACATCGTGCCGGTCGATCCTTCGCTGCCGCGCGGACCATTGCCGGCGCGCGAGGCTATTTTGCCTGAAGCCGCTCCTTTGCCGGAGGCTGCACCGGCCGAACTTGAAGGCGCTGACGAAATGGCGCGCCGGCAGCAGGCGGCGTCCTTCACCGCAGCGACCGGCCAGCAGGACCGTGTCGAACAGGAGATTACCGAGATCGGTGGCGCGGTGCGCACCGCGCTGTCGGTCGAGCCGCGCGACGGACGGCTTTGTGTGTTCATGCCGCCGGTCGAGGCGCTGGAGGACTATCTCGAACTGGTCGCGGCGGCCGAGAATGCGGCAAAGGTTATCGGCCTGCCGGTGCATATCGAGGGCTATGGCCCGCCGCACGATCCGCGCCTCAACGTCATCCGCGTGGCTCCGGATCCCGGCGTCATCGAGGTGAACATCCATCCGGCTGCAAACTGGCAGGACTGCGTGGCGACGACCACAGCGATCTACGAGGAGGCGCGGCAGACGCGGCTCGGCGCCGACAAGTTCATGATCGACGGCCGTCATACCGGCACCGGCGGCGGCAACCATGTCGTCGTCGGCGGCGCGACACCCAACGACAGTCCGTTCCTGCGCCGCCCCGATTTGCTGAAGAGCCTGGTCCTGCAATGGCAGCGCCGTCCGTCGCTGTCCTATCTGTTCTCAGGCCTGTTCATCGGCCCGACCAGCCAGGCGCCGCGTTTCGACGAGGCGCGCCACGATTCGCTGTACGAGCTTGAGATCGCCATGGCGCAGGTGCCGCATCCGGACAGTGGCAGCGCCCCGTTGCCGTGGCTGGTCGACCGGCTGTTCCGTAACCTGTTGACCGACGTGACGGGGAACACCCACCGTTCGGAAATCTGCATCGACAAGCTGTTTTCGCCCGACGGCCCGACCGGCCGGCTGGGGCTGGTCGAGTTCCGCGGCTTCGAGATGCCGCCCAATGCGCGCATGAGCCTGGCGCAGCAATTGCTGGTGCGCGCCATTATCGCCCGCGCCTGGAAGAACCCGCTCGATGGCCGCTTCGTGCGCTGGGGCACGTCGCTGCATGACCGTTTCATGCTGCCGCACTATGTCTGGGCTGACTTTCTCGACGTGCTGGACGACCTCAAGCTGAACGGCTTCGAGTTCCGTCCCGAATGGTTCGACGCGCAGCTTGAATTCCGCTTCCCGTTCTGCGGCGAGGTCCAGCATGCCGGCATCAAGCTGGAACTGCGGCAGGCGCTGGAGCCGTGGCATGTCATGGGCGAGCAGGGCGCGATCGGCGGCACCGTGCGCTTCGTCGATTCCTCGGTCGAGCGGCTGCAGGTGAAGACCGAAGGGCTCAATCCGGAGCGTCATGCGGTCGTCTGCAACGGCCGTATCGTGCCGATGAAGGTGACCGACACCAGAGAGATCGCGGTGGCCGGCGTCCGCTTCAAGGCCTGGCAGCCGTCATCTGGCCTGCATCCAGCACTGCCGGTCAACACGCCGCTGGTCTTCGACATCTACGATCGCTGGTCGGGCCGGGCCATCGGCGGCTGCGTCTACCATGTCGCGCATCCCGGCGGGCGCAGCTACGACACTTTCCCGGTCAATGGCAACGAAGCGGAGGCGCGGCGGCTCGCCCGCTTCGAGCCGCGCGGCCATACGCCGTCCGCCTACGTGCTGCGCGACGAACAAGCCTCTGAGGATTTCCCGATGACCCTTGACCTGCGGCGGCCTGCAAGACTCTGATCAGCCATGGCAAAGGGGAATCACCAGGAAATACGCGGCAGGCCGCATAACCTGCTGGAGCACTACCAGCCGATCGACGGCGTCCTCGACGAGATGGTCGATGCATCAGGCAATCCCCGTCCGGTCTGGAAGGAGTTCATCGAGGCGCTGGAAGATCTGGGGCCTGAAAAGCTCACCCAGCGCTTCGCCCGCGCCGACCAGTATCTGCGCGACGCCGGCGTCTATTACCGTCTCTACGATCAGGCCGGCGCCAATGAGCGCGAATGGCCGCTGGCGCATGTGCCTCTCCTGATAGAGGAGCAGGAATGGGCCGCGATCAGTGCCGGCCTGGTCCAGCGGGCCGAGCTGTTCGAGGAAACGATTGCCGATATCTACGGGCCGAACCGCCTGGTCGAGAAAGGCATCCTGCCGGCGGGGCTGATCGCGGCCAGCCCGGAATATTTGCGCCCCGTCGTCGGCACCAGACCGGCCAGCGGCCATTTCCTGCATTTCTGCGCGTTCGAACTCGGCCGTGGGCCGGATGGCCGCTGGTGGGTGCTGGGCGACCGCACCCAGGCGCCGTCAGGTGCCGGCTTTGCGCTGGAAAACCGCGTCGCCACCACCCGTGCGCTGTCCGACGTTTATGGCGAGATGCATGTGCACCGCCTTGCCGGCTTCTTCCGTCGCTTTCGCGACGCGCTTAACGGCATGGCCAAGGGATCGGACGGTCGTGTCGCCATCCTGACGCCGGGGCCACTCAACGAAACCTATTACGAGCATGCCTATATCGCCCGCTATCTCGGCATCATGCTGCTCGAAGGCGAGGATCTGACCGTCTCCGGCGGTCAATTGATGGTGCGCACGGTTTCCGGGCTGATGCCGGTCAGCGTGCTGTGGCGGCGGCTCGACGCCGCCTTCGCCGATCCGCTGGAGTTGCGGCCGGAATCGCAGATCGGCACGCCAGGGCTGGTCGAGGCGATCCGCCGGGGAGCCGTCTCAGCCGTCAACGCGCTCGGCTCCGGGCTGATGGAAACGCGGGCGCTGTTCGCCTTCCTGCCAAAAATTTCGCGCGAATTACGGAGCGAGAAGCTTCTCTTGCCGAGCGTCGCGACATGGTGGTGCGGGCGGGACGCGGACCGTGACCATGTGCTGGCCAACCTCGACCGCATGGTGATCGGTCCAGCGCTGTCGACGCGGCTTGCCTTCGAGGATGACGATTGCACCAGGCTGGGCTCGGCGCTGGTTGCCGGGGAAAGGGCCGAACTGATAGCCCGGATCGAACGGGACGGCGGCGCCTTCGTCGGACAGGAAGCGGTGACGCTTTCGACCACGCCGGTCTATGTCGGCGGCTGGCTTGAGCCGCGGCCGGCAGCGCTGCGCGTCTATCTGGCGCGAACGCCAGAAGGCTGGACGGTGATGCCCGGTGGTTTTGCCCGCGTCGGCTTTTCGCTCGACCCGACCGCAATCGCCATGCAGCGCGGCGGCCAGGCTGCGGATGTATGGGTGGTCAGCGACAGGCCGGTGGAGCGCGAGACGCTGCTGCCCCAGGAGCACGACAGCTTCATCCGCACCTCGCCAGGCAGCCTGCCCAGCCGCGCAGCGGAGAACCTGACATGGCTCGGCCGCTACATCGAGCGATCGGAAGGCACGGTGCGCATCCTGCGCGCCTATCACGTGCGGCTGGCCGAAGCCTCCGACCCGGACATGCCGCTGCTTGCCGATATCAGAGACCATCTCGAACCGTTCGGCATCGACGTCGCGGCGGCGATCCCGCCAGGACTGATCGGCACGCTGGACAGCGCCGTCTACAGCGCCGGACAGATCCGCGACCGCTTCTCGCCCGACGGCTGGCTGGCACTGAAGGATCTGTCGAAGACCATCCATCAATTCGCGACAACGGTGGCGCCGGGCGATGATGCGACGCGGGCGATGACGGTCATCCTGCGCAAGCTCGCCGGGTTTTCCGGCCTGCTGCATGAGAATATGTATCGCTTCACCGGCTGGCGCTTCTTGGAGATCGGCCGGCGATTGGAACGCGGCATCCAGATCGCCCGCACGCTGGCCCGGCTGACCGGGGCTGCGGCGCCCGAAGGCGCGCTCGACATGATGCTGGAGATCGGCGACAGTGTGATGACCCACCGACGGCAGTATCCGGTGCAGGCCGGCAGGCGCACGGTGATCGACCTCCTGGTGCTCGATCCGCTCAACCCGCGCTCCATCCTGTTCCAGCTCGAGCGGCTGAAGGCCGAAATCGCGCTGTTGCCTGCTGTCGGCGGCGAGGGGCATATGTCGCCGGCGGCGAAAGAGATACTGCAGCTCAATACGGCAATCGCCATCAAGGAGCCCGCGGACATGACGGCCAAGGCCCTGGACGATCTCGCCACCGAGATCGGCGGCCTCTATAACCGCCTCGCCCAGGCTTATTTCGGGTAAGGCCTATTTCGGCTAAGGACGGGACCCGGAGGCTGGCATGCACTACGACATCAGGCTCAATCTGCGTTACGACTATGATGCTGCAGCCGGCGGCGGCCGCCATCAGGTGCGCGTGCTACCGCCGACGATATCGGGCGTGCAGCGCGTGATCGCCGCTTCGCTGTCTTTCGCGCCGGCGCCGAGCGAACGCTCCGACTTTTCCGATTTCTTCGGCAACAATGTCACGTCGATCGCCTTTCGCGATGCCCATGATACGCTCGACATCAGGATGAGCGCGCGCGTCGCCGTCTCGCGGCCGGAACCCGGGCTTGACGTGTCGCCCGGCATTAGCCGGCTGCGGGAGCAACTCGAAGCGGTGCGGTCGCTGTCGCCTGATACACCGCATCACTTTCTGGCCGCCAGCGACCATGTCGGCGTCGATGCTGATATAACGGGATATGCGCGGAGCAGTGCCGGCAGTTCTGTCGTCGGTACCGCCATGGACCTGTGCAACCGCATTCATCGCGATTTCACCTACGATGGCGAGGCGACCACGGTGCAGACCCGGGCGAGCGATGCTTTCAGCCTGAAGCGTGGCGTCTGCCAGGATTTTTCGCACATCATGATCGCCGGCCTGCGCGGCCTCGGTATCCCCGCCGGCTATGTCAGCGGCTTCCTGCGCACCATTCCGCCGCCCGGAAAACCGCGATTGGAAGGGGCCGACGCCATGCATGCCTGGGTCAACGTGTGGTGCGGGTGCGACACCGGATGGCAGGAATTCGATCCAACCAACGGCATGCGGGCAAGCAACGACCACATCACCGTTGGCCACGGCCGCGACTATTCGGATGTAGCGCCGATCGTCGGCGTCCTGAAGACGACGGGCGGACAGGTCGGCGAGCAGGCGGTCGACGTCATTCCGGTCGTGCTGGAAAAGGCATGACGGCAAGCGAGGCCGCGATCGATTTGTAGGCGCCGAAGGTAGACAGAGACGGCCCGTCGAACGCACATGCGGTGCGCTGACATCATTCTGAAGCCACACGCGGAACCAGCAGCCGTTGCTGCGCTTATCTACGGGAAAATTTCTCGTGGAGAGGACATGCTGGACAAATCCGGATCGTCGACTGGCCGGTCGGCTGCCAAGGAGGGTGCACCAAAGAACGGGGCGCCGAAGAATGGCGGAGAGGCCTCGGCCGATCGAGCCTCGCTCACCTATGTCACCGATACCGAGCCCGGTATCCGCCGTTTCAGGACCGGCAGGGGATTTTCATACAAAGGACCTGACGGGCAGGGCGTCGACGAGAACACCATGGCCCGCATCAAGGCGCTCGCCATCCCACCGGCGTGGACGGATGTGTGGATTTCGCCCGTTGCTGACGGTCACATCCAGGCGACCGGCCGAGACCAGCGCGGACGCAAGCAGTATCGCTATCATCCGCAATGGGCCGAGGAGCGCGACGGCGTCAAATATTCGAGCCTGGTTGCCTTTGCAGAGAGTCTGCCTGAGCTGCGACGCCAGATCGACGCCGACCTGCGCCGTCACGGCCTGCCCTTGGAACGCGTTGTCGCCGCTGTGGTCTGGCTGCTCGACAACACGATGATTCGCGTCGGCAATGCCGCCTACGCCCGCGACAACAACAGCTTTGGGCTGACCACGCTGCGCGACCGCCATGTCGACATCAAAGGCTCGAGCCTGCGTTTCGCTTTCAAGGGCAAGTCCGGCAAGGAATGGAAGCTGAAGCTCGTCGATCGCCGGATCGCCAGGATTGTGCGCGGGGCGCAGGATCTGCCGGGCCAGAAGCTGTTCCAGTATCTCGACGAGGACGGAAGCAGGCGACCAATCCGCTCCGACGACGTCAACCGCTATATCAGGGAGACGGCAGGGGCAGATGTCAGCTCGAAGCATTTCCGAACCTGGGGCGGCACCATCCATGCGGCGTCGTTGTTTGCGCAAACCGAACGACCCGAAAGCCAGGCACAACAGAAGCGGGTGATGAACGGCGTCATCGACAAGGTGGCCGAGCGGCTGGGCAACACGCGAGCCATCTGCCGCAGCTGTTACATCCACCCACAGGTTTTCGAAGCCTGGTCCGAAGGTCGGCTGCTCAGCGAAATGGCGGATGCGAACAAGCGGAAGCGATCGATAGCCGGCCTTGATGACGAAGAAGCCGTCGTTCTGAGATGGCTGAAGGTGCAGGAAAGCTGAACCGAACAGAGCAGCCACAGGCCTTCATTGTGCTCGCAGCACGTGATTTTTTTATCGACGTTGTGTCGGGATCGGTCCTACTGTTTCGTCCTTTGACAGAGAAAAGGACGCACCCATGCTCTACGCAATCCTCTGCTATGCCTCCGAAGACGTCGTCTGCTCGTGGAGCAAGGATCAGGACGATGCCGTCATGGAAAAACTCCTGGGCGTGCAGGAAAAATACGCTCAGGCCGGCCGGCTTGGCCCGGTGGCGCGGCTGCTGCCGACGACCGCTGCGACAACGCTGAGAAAGGTCAAAGGCGAATCGGTCGTCATCGATGGCCCGTTTGCCGAGACCAAGGAACAGTTCCTCGGCTTCTACACGCTCGAATGCGCCGATCTCGACGAGGCCGTCGACTTTGCGCGCGAGCTTTCCGAGGTCAACCCGAGCGGCGGCTCCTACGAGATACGGCCGGTTTCGCTCTTCAATCCCGCCAAGGTTTCAGCATGACCGACCTTACCTGGATCAGCACAGCGATCAGCACCGCCCGCCCACAGGCGATGGGCGCGCTGCTGCGCTACTTCCGCGATCTCGACGCGGCGGAGGAAGCTTTCCAGGACGCTTGCCTGCGCGCTCTGAAGAACTGGCCGACAAACGGCCCGCCGCGCGACCCGGCGGCCTGGCTGATCTTCGTTGGCCGCAACAGCGGCATCGACGCGGTGCGCAAGCGTGCC
Source organism: Mesorhizobium sp. WSM4820 (assembly GCF_055811075.1). Lineage (NCBI taxonomy): Bacteria > Pseudomonadati > Pseudomonadota > Alphaproteobacteria > Hyphomicrobiales > Phyllobacteriaceae > Mesorhizobium > Mesorhizobium sp. WSM4820. The sequence goes on from NZ_JBVVQN010000003.1 coordinate 128,183, forward strand.
AAGCAGGCGCCGCTGCCGGAAGAGCACCAGATCTCCGATCTGGAAGATGCCGAAACCGATATCGCCGAACGGCTGGACGGCGCGCACTACCGCGACGACATATTGCGGCTGCTGTTCATCTGCTGTCATCCCGACCTGCCGGCGACGCAGCAGATCGCCGTGGCGTTGCGCATCGTTTCAGGCCTGAGCGTCAAGCAGATCGCCCGCGCCTTTCTCGTCGGCGAAAGCGCCATGGAGCAGCGCATCACCCGTGCCAAGGCGCGCATCGCCGATGCCGGCGTGCCGTTCGAGACGCCCGGCGCGGTCGAGCGCTCCGAACGGCTCGCCGCGGTTGCCGCCATGGTCTACCTGATCTTCAACGAAGGCTATTCGACCAACAGCGGCGAGGCGCCGGCGCGCGCGCCGCTCTGCGAAGAGGCGATCCGGCTGGCCCGGCTGCTGCTCAGGCTGTTCCAGACCGAGCCGGAGATCATGGGCCTGACGGCGCTCTTGCTGCTTCAGCATGCGCGTGCGCCGGCGCGTTTCGACGAGAACGGCGAAATCGTGCTGCTCGAAGACCAGGACCGCAGCCTGTGGAGCCGCAAGATGATCGACGAGGGGCTGGCGCTGGTCGACAAAGCGCTGCGCCACCACAAGCCCGGTCCCTACCAGGTGCAGGCGGCGATCGCCGCCCTGCATGCGCGCGCGGAAAGGCCCGAGGACACGGACTGGAACGAGATCGAGCTGCTCTACAGCCTGCTCGAGCAGATGCAGCCGTCGCCGGTGGTGACGCTCAATCGCGCCGTCGCGGTCGCCAAGGTGCGCGGGCCGGAAGCCGCACTTGCCATGATCGAGCCGTTGGAACAAAGGCTTTCCGGCTATTTCCACTTCTTCGGCCTTAGGGGTGGCCTGCTGATGCAGCTCGGTCGTGGTGAGGAGGCGCGCATCGCCTTCGACCGCGCCATTGCGCTTGCCAATACGGCCGCCGAGGCCGCCCATATCCGCATGCACATCGACCGCCTGATGAAGGAAGGCGCCGTGCGGGGCGCGCAGGCAGCGCGCTGAGACGACTCGCTGGTTCAACGGTCTGCCTTTGGCTTAGACCATGCCGGGGTGGCGATTTTTCCCTGAAACGAGTAATGCCACGCCATGACAGCGCCTGATGTGCCGATCGGTGCAGGGACGGCATGGTGCAAGGGTGCATGTCCCAAAACCGCTGCGCACTTTGGGGTCAGGCCCGAGGGCATGCTTTTGGGCGACATGCATAGTTGAGCGACGGGTCTGAAAGGGAAAGAAAATGACGATTGCGAAGGAAACAGCCGGGCTGCTGGCGAAACTGGGCGTTGCCGAGGCTGCGCTTTCAGGCGGCGATCTCATCGTGCGCAGCCCGGTGACAGGTGAGCAGATCGCCGCGCTGAAGACGATCTCACCGGCCGGTGCGGCAGAGACCATCGACAGGGCGCATAAAGCCTTCCAGGCATGGCGGCTGGTGCCGGCGCCGAAGCGCGGCGAATTGGTGCGGCTGCTAGGCGAGGAACTGCGCGCGCACAAGGCAGAGCTTGGCCGGCTGGTGTCGATCGAGGTCGGCAAGATCCCGTCCGAAGGGCTCGGCGAAGTGCAGGAGATGATCGACATCTGCGATTTCGCCGTCGGCCTCTCCCGGCAATTGTACGGCCTGACCATCGCCACCGAGCGCCCGGGTCATCGCATGATGGAAACCTGGCACCCGCTGGGCGTCGTCGGCGTGATTTCGGCCTTCAACTTCCCGGTCGCGGTGTGGTCGTGGAACGCCGCGCTGGCGCTGGTCTGCGGCGACGCGGTGGTTTGGAAGCCGTCGGAAAAGACACCGCTGACGGCGCTCGCCTGCGAGGCGATCTTCAAGCGTGCGGCAGAACGTTTCGGCGACGCTCCGGAAGGCTTGATTTCGGTGCTGATCGGCGATCGCGCCGTCGGCGAAATTCTGGTCGATCATCCTGATGTGCCGCTGGTCTCGGCCACCGGCTCGACCCGCATGGGCAGGGATGTCGGTCCACGGCTGGCGAAGCGCTTTGCCCGCGCCGTGCTGGAGCTCGGCGGCAACAATGCCGGCATCGTCTGCCCGACGGCCGATCTCGACATGGCCTTGCGCGCCGTCGCCTTCGGCGCCATGGGCACCGCCGGCCAGCGCTGCACGACGCTCAGGCGCCTGTTCGTGCATGAGAGCGTCTACGACCAACTCGTTCCGCGCCTGAAAAAGGCCTATGAAAGCGTCTCTGTCGGCAATCCGCTGGAGACATCAGCGCTGGTCGGACCGTTGATCGACATGGCAGCCTTCGACAGCATGCAGCATGCGTTGAAGGAAGCCGCCGTTCACGGCGGCAAGGTCACCGGCGGCGCGCGGGTCGAGAATGGCCATCCCGACGCCTATTACGTTCGTCCGGCGCTGGTCGAGATGCCCGAGCAGGTCTCGCCGGTGACGGAAGAGACCTTCGCGCCGATCCTCTACGTGATGAAATACTCGGACTTCGACGCCGTGCTCGACGAGCACAATGCGGTCGGAGCGGGGCTGTCGTCGTCGATCTTCACCCGCGACCTGCAGGAATCCGAGCGCTTCCTCGGCGTCGACGGGTCCGACTGCGGCATCGCCAACGTCAACATAGGCACGTCGGGGGCCGAGATCGGCGGCGCCTTCGGCGGCGAGAAGGAGACCGGCGGCGGCCGCGAGAGCGGTTCCGACGCCTGGAAGGCTTACATGCGGCGCGCCACCAACACGGTGAACTTTTCCAAGGCGCTGCCGCTGGCCCAAGGCGTGTCCTTCGACATCGATTAGGAACGCCAGGGCTCCTCTTGTGGCGGCACCCATGAGCCCGGGTGGCTCTATGGAGCGGCTGATGTGGCCCACCCCATGTCGTTGAAACGTCATCCGTGCCGACCCATATGAGCATTGCGTCGGATGTTTTCCTCCCATTGCGTCCGGCGCGTTCCCCTCTGGAGGTTTTGAACCTTCATGCCTGGCCGGACTTTAACAGTCCGGCCTTTTTTTCTTTTGGCCCTGTGAAGCTGCGCTGCCGCGAGCGAGATGTAGAACCGCCGTAGGTCAGAGCATCCACGACAGGCAGGCCGTCGTGGTGCTGGCAGCGCGGACGGGCGCCCAACCGGCCTAGCCAGCCCAATGACCGAGAAATGGCCAATTTCGTCACGCTCGACAGCGGCTTGGCAGTAGGGGGTGCGACGACGGAAGCTGCCATTTTGTCAGAAAATCCCCTAGTCTCGCTTGGTTTGCGAGGCGGCGAGAGATGCCCGACCTGAAACAGATGCCCGATATGAAGCAAATGAGATTGCTCGGCATCGTCGCCGCGACGGCGATCGGCCTGTATGTCTGTTATCTCCTGGCGTTGCCTTTTTTGCCCGCACTGACCTGGGCGGTGGTGTTGGCAATCATCCTGTATCCGGCTCATCGACAGGTCGAGGAAAGGCTCAGGAACAAGAACCTAGCTGCACTGATGTCTGTCAGCATCGCGGCGGTGGCGGTCGGCCTGCCGCTCATCTTCGTGGCCCAGCAGCTTGTACGCGAGACGGTAAACGGCGCCACCTATATGGAGGAGGTCATCCGGGGCTGGAACACAGATGCCTTCATGTCGGGCTATCCCAGGCTTTCGGCGGTTGCCCAGTGGATCGAGAACCAAATCGATCCGGCCGGCACGGTCGCCGCATTTGTTCAATGGCTGACGGCACAAAGCACATCGCTGTTGCGCGGCTCGATCAATCAGGCCGTGATGTTCGTGCTGACATTCTATCTGCTGTTCTATTTTCTGCGGGACCGTGAATCCGCCCTGCGCGGGATCGAGCGTCTCTCGCCCCTGCTACCGCGGAGACGGCATACACGCTGTCCCGCCTTGCCGAGACGGTCCATGCGATCCTGATAGGCACCGTGCTTGTCGCCGCTGTGCAGGGAACGCTGGGCGGCCTGATATTCTGGTGGCTCGGCCTGCCCACTCCGGTCTTCTGGGGCTTGGCAATGGGACTTCTTGCCATCGTGCCGGTGCTTGGCGCATTCCTGATCTGGGTGCCGGCAGCGATCTATCTCGCCCTGGAAGGGGCTTGGGCGAGCGCAGCGATCCTGACCGTCTGGGGCGGCGTGGTCGTCGCCGGCATCGACAATCTGCTCTATCCAATACTTGTCGGGAATCGGTTGCGGCTCCACACGGTGATCGCCTTTGTCGGTGCTGTCGGTGGTATCGTCCTCTTCGGAGCATCCGGGCTCGTCCTCGGCCCTGCGGTGATTGCGGTCACCGTCAGCCTCATTGACATCCTCAAGAAACGATTGAACGACCAAACCGGGGCGGAACTGACGCCAAAGCGCGACACAAAGCCATCACGTCAGTCGAGAGCCGCGCCTGGTCGCGAATAAGTACCGCTACGTGCCACGAGTTCGATTCGAGGCCTAAAGACGTGGAAGGCCGTATCACTCGCGAAAGGTGCGCTTACCCCCGGCGTCGACCCCTCCGAACCTGCAGCAAAGACATCGCGTCCCCGATGAAGCTTTGCAGGTCGATCCAATAATCGAGGCTGGCCGAGGCAAGCGGGTTGGCTTTCTGTCATGCGCCAACCGGCCTCATGGGGTGGAGTTGCAAGTCTGCGGCCGACCCGTGAAACCTCCAGAGGAGGTGGGGCGCAGTCCATTCGATCGGGTGCGGAGAAAAGCGTCGATCGGGTGGACAGTTTCCCGTTCGTCGTCCCATTATCGATGCCAGGCGTTTGGTGAGTTGTGGAAGCATGAAGATGCGTTGTAGGCGGCGGGTTTCTCTTTTATCGAGTACATCCGCGCCTTGTTGGAGAGCCAAATGCAAGAATTCCTTCTTTTTGCGATCGTAGGGTTTTTAGCTCAGGCTGTGGACGGCGCTCTCGGCATGGCCTACGGCGTGATTTGCTCGACAACACTACTGGGGTTCGGCGTGTCTCCTGCACATGCTTCGGCTTCAGTTCACGCGGCCGAGCTGTTTACCACGGCGGCCTCGGGTTCGGCTCACCTCTATCACCGCAATATCGACTGGAAGCTTTTCTGGCGGCTGATGCCGTTTGGCGTGCTCGGCGGCGTTCTCGGCGCTTTTGTGCTCACCTCGTTTGAGGGGGCCATCATGAAGCCTTATGTGACCACATATCTTGCGCTCGTCGGAGCCTGGCTCCTGTTCCGTTCCTTCCGACGGATACCAAGCAAGCCGGTCCCTGCAGCCGCGGTGCCTCCGCTTGGGCTTGGTGGTGGATTTCTCGATGCGGCAGGGGGTGGCGGATGGGGACCCATCGTGACGACGGGCCTTCTCGGTTTTGGCGGGACGCCCCGCTACGTGATTGGCACGGTAAATGCCACCGAGTTCCTTACCACGCTGTCGGTGTCCCTGACCTTCCTGTTTGCGTTATTGACCGGCCATTGGGCGGAGGCAGGAGCGCTGGCAGAAAATCTGATCGCCGTTGCCGGCTTGGTCCTTGGCGGGGTGATCGCAGCGCCGATGGCCGGATTGATGGTGAAGTCGATCGCAGAAAAGACGCTTCTCAGGCTCGTTGGCACTCTCATCATACTGCTGGCGGGCTGGCAAACCGCGCAACTCTTCGAATTGGTGTAACAGAGGCACATCGACCGTGCCGGAGACAAAAACTCAATTCCCAAATGGAACGAATAGGCGCCGTTGTTGTTTGGATGCCTTGGGCAACCGGAGGCCGAGTCGATGAGAAAATTGGTTGCAACAGCAGGGTTGGCGCTGGCGGTCGCGATGCCTGCAGCGGCTCAGGACGCCGCGACCGCGAAAGCCGAATTCGTCAACATGGCCGGCGAGAAGAACGGAACGGCCACGCTGACCGAGACGGCGCAGGGTGTGCTGATAGAGTTGGAGGTGACGGGACTGCCGGCGGGCGAATCAGTTGCGTTCCATGTTCATGAGACCGGAAAGTGCGATCATCAGACCGGCCATGACTCGGCCGGTGGGCACTTCAATCCGACGAAAGCCGAACATGGATATCTCGCCGGAAAAGGCCCGCACGCGGGCGATATGCCAAATCAGCGGGTCGGCGCCGACGGGGTTTTGCGTGCTCAGGTTTTCAACAGCATGGTCAAGCTGGATGGTGGGGAAGCGGCGATACGAGGCAAGGCATTGATGATCCACGGTGGGCAGGACAACTACAAAAGCCAGCCTGCCGGTGATGCCGGAAAACGTCAGGCCTGTGCCGTGATCGAGTGAGAAAACCCCAAGGGCGTAGCCGATAGATGATCTGACCGGCGCTACAGTTCGGCGGCCAGGCAGATGGTCGGAGCCTCTGGCATGAGGATAAGCCAGACGGTAAGCTCATGCGCCTGCAGAGGAACTGGCGACGCAGCCATTGCGCCGAGGTTGGCCTTCATTTGCGACTGCCGGATGATTGCATGAACGATACTTCTCCTATGGGTGTGCCCGCCACGGGCCTTGCCCAGTCAGCCATTTCCGCCCGCGGCCTGGTCAAAACCTTCGGCAAGCTGCGTGCCGTCGATGGTATCGACCTCGATGTGCCGCGCGGCATGATTTTCGCTATCCTGGGTCCGAACGGCGCCGGCAAGACAACTCTGATGCGGATGCTTGCGACGCTGTCGCGCCCCGACGCCGGCTCCGCGACCGTGATGGGGCACGATCTCGTGCAGGCCCCGCACGAGGTCCGTGCGGCAATCGCAATGACCGGGCAGTTCGCTTCGCTCGACGAGGACCTGACGGGCCGGGAGAACCTCGTCCTGCTCGCCCGACTCTGGGGTTTTCGCGGTCGCGCCGCGAAAGCCCGCGCGGACGACCTGCTCGCGGCTTTCGGCTTGTCCGACGCGGCGACGAAGCAGGTGAGGGACTATTCCGGTGGCATGCGAAGGCGGCTCGACATAGCCGCCTCGCTGATCGTCACGCCGGGCGTGCTGTTCCTCGATGAGCCGACCACAGGCCTCGATCCGAACGCCCGCAAGGATGTCTGGGGCATGATCCGCGGCCTCGCCGAGGCCGGCGTCACCATCCTGCTCACCACGCAATATCTCGAAGAGGCCGATCAACTCGCGGCACGCATCGCCGTCATCGACCACGGCAGGAAGATTGCCGAGGGCACCAGCCGCGAATTGAAGGCGGCCACCGGCTCCGGTTTTCTCCATGTCGCGCTCGCTGATGTTGCGCGGCTGGACCAGGCGGCGTCGATCCTGGAACGCCGGCTGGAGCACCCTGTCCAACGCAGTGCCGAGGGCGCCGAACTCTCCGTCCTTGCCGGCACGGCGAAGGCCGCCAACGAGGCGCTCGCCGATCTGGTCGCTGCCGACATCGAACTGTCGGATTTCTCCATGGGCCAACCCAGCCTTGAGGAGGTCTTCTTCGCGCTGACGGGCCAGCCGAGCCTGGGTGAAAGCCGGAAGGACGACAAGCCATGATCGACACAACATCCCTGCAGCGGCTGCAAAGGGTCGCCCGACCGAGGTCCCCATCAGCCCTTTCCAACGCGCTGGTCTTCGGATGGCGCGCGGTGCTGAAATTCAAGCATGTGCCGGAGCAGCTGTTCGACCTGGTGATGACTCCGATCATGTTCACGCTGCTGTTCACCTTCGTCTTCGGCGGTGCGCTCGCCGGTTCGCCTGGCGAATACCTGCAGTTCTTCCTGCCCGGCATCCTGGTTCAGACCGTGGTGTTCAACGCAGTCTATTCGGGCATGGGATTGTCGACCGACCTCGGCAAGGGCTTGTTTGACCGCTTCCGATCGCTGCCGATCTGGTCGCTCTCTCCGTTCGCCGGTCTGATGGTGGGCGACATCCTGCGCCATTTGATTGCCGGCTCGATCATTCTCATCATCGGGCTGATCCTCGGCTACCGGCCGGAGGCCGGCATCCTCGGCGTGCTTGCCGCCTTCGCCATGCTGATCGCCATAGGGTTCGGCATGGGCTGGGTATTCATCGTGCTCGGCCTGCTGATCCGCACGCCAACCACAGTGATGACGCTCGGCTTTACCTTCCTGTTCCCGCTCGTCTTCGCCTCCAACATCATGGTCGACCCCGGGACCATGCCGGACTGGCTGCGGGCCTTCGTCGAAGTCAATCCGGTGTCGCTGATGACGACGGCGCTGCGCGGGTTGATGGGTGGCGGGGCGACACTCAGTCAGGTCGTCCTCGCCCTGATCGCGCCGGTGGCGCTGACCGCGATCCTGGCGCCGACGACACTATGGCTGTATCTCAGAAGGTGAGAGGCGTAGCGGGAGAGGTATCCCTACGCGACATGAGCCGTGCGCTGCCTCGGCTTGATCGCGGTGGCGAGCAGCAGGCCGGCGACGATAAAGGCGGCGCCGGCGAGGTCGTAGTCGTGCAAGCTTTCGCCTAGGAAAAGATAAGCGAGCACGGCGACAAAGACAGTCTGCAGATAGAGCAGCATGCTGGCGCGCCCGGCGCCAAGCGTCTCGACGCTGCGGTTGTAGAGGTAATACATCAGCGCGCCGCCCGGGCCAGCGACATAGGCGAGTGCCAGAAGGCCGTTCGCATGCAGCGCCGAACGCTCGCCGGAAAACAGCTCCCAGAGATAGAGGGGCAGTGCGGCCAGCGCGCCGGCCCCCAGCAGCAGGACCACCGTCGGCAGCAGTTCGATGGCGAATTTGGCGCGACGCAGCAGCACGGTGTAGAGGCCCCAGCAAAACGCGCTGCCGACGATCCACAACTCGCCGGGATTGAACTGGAGCCGCATCAGGGCGGTAAGGTCGCCGCGCGCCACGATCACCACCATCCCGACCAAAGCGAGCAGCGCGCCAAGCGCCTTCCAGATGCCGAGGGGCTCGCCGAGCACGAAGCGGGCAAGCACCATGGTCATGATCGGCGACAGCGCCATGATGATGCCGGCGGTCGTCGCGTCGGTGTAATTGAGGCCCGTGTAGATCATGCCCTGACAGAGGGTCAGCCCAATGGCGCCGATGGCCAGCACCTCGATCGCCCGGGACTGGATCAGTGCGAGCATCGCCCCGTGATGATGATGGACGATAGGCAGCAGGATCGCGCAGGCGAGCGCCAGCCGCCAGAAGCAGAGCGCCCAAGGGGGCAACTCGGGGGCGACCCACTTGGCTGCGATGTAGACGCCGGCGGACAGGAGCCAGCAGAGCGTCGCGGTGGAATAGGCGAGTGGAAGCGATGCGTCGGCTGTCGTCTTGGCTACGCCAGGATGGGCTATCGGCAGCGATTGCATGCCCGTCTCCTCCCACCGCCGATCTTAGCAAGATTGCTGCGCCTTGCCGAGCCGCAATGTCAGCTGTTTAACCAACCTTCCTCGCCTTGAATTCAAAAAAGGTGAGCCATTGCGGGTCTTGCTGCTCGCGCCTTGAGGCCGGTGCGAGATCACTACAGAGGCATAGGCTACAGGCCTGCCTCCTCAGACGAAGCAGGCTCACACCTTGAGATGAAGCGTAACCAAAACAGTGCTTTCGGCACCCTCTTCGAAACGAGCGGTGAGCCGCAGCCAGTTGCCGAAATGGCCGAGACGGGCAGCCGCAACACCGTCCTTGGCGGTTGGCATTTCCAGGCTTGTGCCTTCGCGCACCCAGTGCATGCCGTCGGGCGATATTTCGACCCAGGCTGTCGGGGCGCGTCCGACCGGCGACCTCAGCGCGCGCACGAAGATGATCGCTTCCCGCGCCCAGCCGGCTTCGTAAGGCTCGCTCGCCGCCTCGGGCAACTCATCAACAACGCGACGTTTTAGCCGTTCCGCGTTTTTCTCGCAGTCGCGGCTCTCTACTTTGTCGTCTGCTATCCATTGTCCCAGCTGTCGCGTCTGCTGGAAAGGAGGCTCCATGCCGGAAGTGCTTATTTATAATGTCCACAAGAGCTTCGGAGCTGTCGAAGTCCTCAAGGGCGTCTCGCTGTCGTCAATCGGGGTGACGTGTTTGCGTTGATCGGCTGCTCCGGTTCCGGAAAAAGCACGCTTCTGCGCTGCATCAACGGACTGGAAAGATCAATTCCGGCCGCATCGAAGTTGCCGGCCACGCCGTTGGCCGAGACCCGAAAGAGTTGCGCAAGCTGCGCACCGATGTCGGCATCGTCTTCCAAAGCTACAATCTCTTTCCGCACCTGACGGTGGGCGAAAACATCATGCTGGCGCCGCGGATCGTCAAATTGGTGTCGAAAGCTGAAGCCAAACCACTGCGGAGGAAGTTCTCGGCATGGTTGGCCTGTCGGAGAAGTTCGACGCCTATCCGACCAGCTTTCCGGCGGCCAGCAGCAGCGCGTGGCGATCGCCCGCTCGCTCGCCATGCGTCCCAAGGTGATGCTGTTCGACGAGGTGACGTCGGCGCTCGATCCGGAACTGACCGAGGAGGTGCTGAACGTGCTGGAAACGCTCGCCCGTAACGGAATGACCATGCTGCTCGTCACCCACGAGATGGGTTTTGCCCGCCGGGTGGCGACCACAACGATTTTCATGCATCACGGAAAGATCTGGGAAGAGGGGCCTTCGGTGGAACTCTTCGGCAGGCCGAAGACCCGGAACTGCAGCAGTTTATTAAATCGGACGTGAAGTAGCCCGGCAAATCAGGCCGGGAGCCGCCACATTCGCACACGACCTGTACCACGCAATTCCGTTTCCGCGAGTGGGTCGCAAGCAAAATTTGGTCCAAGCAGTTTGCGAGTTGCATCCGAAATACGGATTTCGTCGGGCTCCGCTGACGTTTGAATACGTGCGGCGAGATTAACGGTCTCGCCCCAAAGGTCATAGGCAAACCGCCTTTTGCCTATGACGCCCGCGACGATTGGCCCTGAGTGAATTCCAATCCTGAGTCTTAGCGGTTGTCCCGCGAAGCGTTCGAGCTTAACCGCCTTCCGCAGTTCAAGTGCATAGTGCGCAAGGGCTTCTGCATGATCGGATCGCGCGGCGGGCAGGCCAGCGACCACCATCACACAATCGCCGATTGTCTTGATCTTTTCGCAGCCGTATCGTTCCGAGAGCAGATCCGCCGCCTTGAAGAAGTAATTTAACATAGCGAGCGTCGTCTCGGCTCCGACGCTCCGCGCTCTTTCTGTAAAGCCGACGATGTCGGCAAAAAGCACACTCACCTCAGCGTGGTTGTCTGCAATTTGTTCGTCCGCTTTTAACCGCTCCGCGATCGACGCCGGAAGAATGTTGAGGAGCAGGCTTTCGGCGCGCTGGTATTCACGCGACAATCCCTCTTGGCTCTGCCTCAACGCCTCGTTCGTCAATTGTAATTTTTCGTTGAGTTGACGCTCCCTCTCTTGCAGGAGAGTCATTTCATAAGCCTTCTGTTGAAGCCGCTGCCTGTTGTCGCGTTCGGCAGTGGCGTCAAGAAAGAGCAGCCATACGCAGGCATTGCCAGCAAAAAGATGAAGGTCCGCGACACGCCCGCTGGGCAGTTCGACCATGGCCATATGATATGGAAGCTCCGGGCAAGGCAGCAAACCTTCCATGAACGCAAGCTGCTCGGCAACGGGCTTGCCAATGCAAAGTGATGATAGGCCGTAATGTTCAACACTGCCGCCCTTCGCAGCGATGCAAAGCTGGGCGTCAATTTTGAGATATGCGACAGAGTTCTCGTTGTAGAAGAAATCGTAAATCCAGCTTTTGACTTCTCTTGGCAATCCATGCATGGTCTATTTGGTGACCATCGAAGCAAGCTGACGAAATGCATCATCAACATGTTCACCTGAAAGCGCGCTTGTTAGATAGATTTGCCATCCAAGTTGCCTCAGTTCATTAATCTCACTATCCGGTATTGCCCACCGATCGGCCAGATCGGATTTGTTGAACAGTAATACGAACGGCATGGCGCCGAATTCGGCCTCGGCCCGCTCGCGCAGCGTGAGCGCCACGGCAAGAGTAGCGGCGCGGGTTCCATCGACGACAAGCACGAGCCCGCTCGCACCTCGCACATAGCTGACGCGGAATGAGCCGATATCGTCTTCGCCGGCCAAATCCCACAAAATCAGATCCACGGTTTTATCCGGCAGTACAACACTCTTCTTGTCGATTTTCACTCCCACCGTGGTCAAGTAGGTTTCTGAAAAGATGCTTTGCACAAACCTGCGAACCAGACTCGTCTTTCCGACAGCGAACCCGCCCAACATGCAGATCTTTTTTTGCAATAACCTGGGCCCTAGTGGAAGTTTACCGTAACCGAAACTCTGCGATTGGCGGAGCTCCCGGTTCGGCTATTCTCAGTCTCCGCCGGCTCAAAAGTGCCCGCGCCGCGAACCAAAAGCGATTCCGGAGCAACGCCGCGCTTCTTGAGAAGCGCACGAACTGTCTCGGCGCGGGCGGCGCTGATCGACGCGTTGGCCGTCTCACGGCCCACGGCGTCCGAATGGCCGGTCAACATGAACTGTGCTGTTACGCCTGCCTTGCGGGCGTCCTTGGCCAATTCCTTCAATTGATTCGCCAATTGGTCGAGAACTGGCAGTTGCTCTGGTCCCGGTACAGCCTTGCCAGAATCGAAGAAAATGTCGACCGCTTGAATAGCCTCCCTCAAATGCGTGAGTTCCTGAGGGGTCACCTCGCGCAGCTCGGAAATTTCCAGAGAGAGTCCGTCCGCGGCCAGTTGTTGGGCGGCGACCCGCGCCCGATCTATCCAGGCGGCAGGAGCCTCGCCCACGACAACGATGCGATCCTTGATGATCGAAAATCGTACTGAATCCGGCGGGACCAGCGACGCCATCAGCCGCTTCACCACGAACTTCGGATCAAGGCTCTGATAGAATTGCCACTGCGAATGAACGCGAGCCGGATCAACCTCCGTTCCGGACAGCAGAGCCTGCGGGTCGGCGGCCTGCGGATCTCTCAGGCCGGAAATGTAGAAATGTCCGCCACTCGCCCTTTGTTGGGCGACGATGATTCCCGGTTGGGCCTCAAGACGCGACACATAAGTCTGCCAGTGCTCCGCCGCGCGTGCTTCGGGGCTCACATCGCGAACCTTGGAGAAGTCGAATACCGGTCCGCCTGCCTCAAGCTGTCGGGCCGCTGCGCGTGCCCGATCTATCCAGGTGTCGGGAGCGTCAC
>NZ_JBVVQN010000003.1:141262-235701 GCF_055811075.1 Mesorhizobium sp. WSM4820
TGGCCATCGCGCACCTTTTGTTCGGCAACGATGATGCCCGGCTGGGTTCCCAGTCGCGACACATAGGCCTGCCAGCGTTGCCCGGATTGCCAGGAAAGAAAGAACCAACCGCCTGCTGGAATCAAAACCAGCAGGACTGCAGCCACCACCAGCCACGGAAATCCCTGGTTTGAGTCCTCCTGCTTCAGTTCAACGCAGGATTGCAACTGCGCCTCTATGCCGGCCAACTGCGAACTGTCGCCGTCAAACTGCTCTAAAGCCTGGGAGTATTCATCATGGATGCGAAACAACACATCGCGAACGATTTCATGTAATTCCTCTGGCGGATTTCCCCGGATCACCGCGACCAAGGTCGCAAACGGTCCAACTTCCGACCAGAGACGAAGCTCTCCGAAACGGATAGTGTCCAGGCCGCTTTGTTCTTTCTCGTTAAATGAGTCTTTCACAAAATCTTGAATAGCACTAAGCATCGAAGAAATGAGTTGAGGATCTTCGCTCGTTGCATTATCGGCTGTTACATGCGCTATCAAAATCCCGGAATTGCGGTTAATGAGAAATACATGCTCTACACGATAGACAAGAGAATGCTTAAGAACAACTTCTGAGAAGCTTGCACCCGTTCTCCAAGCTTCAAATCTCCACTTGAGCCCATGCCAGGTAAATATATGTCTTAGAGTTTCATTCAGCGACTGAAAGGTCTGATCGATCTTTTCCCCGATCGACTTGCGAATTGCCGGCAGAAACACCGGGTATAATATATCCGTAAGCGTACGCGGGCTCTTCTGGATGGACCGTTGCACGGCCCTCTCGACAGCTGGCGTAAGGGCCTCGCCGAGTTGTACATGAGGCGCACGTGCGGCTGCGCTGGGGAGAACACCCCCCACTGCAGACGCAAGCTGCTCAGGTTCGTCGAGCAGGTGCGCAACTCGTGAAAGCTCCGAAATTTCGCGGCCGACCAGCAACTGGCGCAGCGTTTCCATGCGAGGATCGGCGGTTGGAACTCCGTCGAGACGCGCACGATAGTCCGGATCGACGTTCCGGGCAATTTCGACCAAAAGATTAGCCAGAGCCTCGCGATCAATCTCTGGATCGTTCGAAGCTGCTCTTTGAGGAAGGCTGATTGGGTCGACGGTCGACGTCAAGTTCCGATCAACTCACTTTCCAGCTGCGTTCCGAGTTGTGCTTGCTGCCGACGGGATCCTGATTTAGACATTTTGCAACCTCGACAAACAGGCCGGCCAAAAGATTTCGGTCGGTCTTGACGTTGCTGAGATCGGAAAACATTTTCTCAATCAGCATCTGAATGCTTTCATTCTTTTGCTTGATTTCCTCACGCAGCAATTGATCGCTTCGATTTATCCGGTCCGCCACTTCGCGCTCAAGCTCGCTCAATTGATCCGACAACGCGCGCACCTGCTTTTCAAGCGCCTGATTTTGCTCGCGAAGATTCCGGTCAATCTCCTTGTCGGCCTCGGCTCGTGCATCTTTTTCGTTCCGCAATTGCGCCGCGAGCGATTCGACCTGCTTCTTTGCATTCGACTCGTACATTTCAAGATTGCGCTTGGCCTCGGATTCGACATCCTTGAAGCGCTGCAAGAACCGTTCTTCAAGCTTGGAAAAACGGCGGTCGTAGTCCTGCATCTGGTTGCCGAACAGCAGATCACGTATCTTGTCGACACCTACAGCGTCGCCGGGCACCCCGCTCTCGCGGGCCTGGACCCCCATGAAGGCCAGCCCGTTTCCATCTGGATTGTTTATCAAATTTTCGTCCGCTTTACTTGCCGAAGAAGCGGTACTCGAAGATTCCTTAGCCATCCTTATGCCCCTTCATTTGAACACCTGCCACAGTGCAAAACCCAAAAACGCCCAAACATGTCAGCAAAATAGCCGGCTCGCAAGCCGGAATCTTCTTGCCTTAAGCCAATTCGTGGGTCCCTTTTACATCTCTTGACTAGCGGCAAATGAACGGGTTCCGAGTTACGTCGCCCGCACATCTCTTCGTGATAGCAGTCATAACCGGCTAATCTAATCGACCATTTGACGCAATCTACTATAGAAATGAGTAATACAATGTCAGTCTATAGCTACTTGGAACTCAATTAAGTAGCGCATATTCATTAGAAGTATCTAAAATAGCGGGTCTGGCGGTGCACATACTGTCTCGCACCCGGCTGTATACTGCGACGATCAGCTTCCGATGCGGGCCCAACGGTAGAAGGAAGGTCTTGTTTCGCACGGAGAACGGCTGTTCGAGAATGCACCTCCGAATCGAGGCGTTTCGGTCGATAGGCGGGGAGCAATAGTCCCAATCACTGCAGTCATTCACACCAACGCTTCAGTGGGCTTGTATCTATTGCGTCCCGATTGCAAAAGACGTCAGGTTGCCATAGCTATTGCACGATGCCAGGGACCGCAGCTCGTGGTCATGGCGCCGACTCCGGGGACCGACGACATGACTATGCGGCATGCTTGGCCTTGACGTCCCTTTGCGACAGCTGGCGCCCAAGCTCGGCGGCACGGATGCGAATGCTGCGCCCGGCTTCCAACATCGGTAGCACGACAGGAGCAAGCTCGCTCTGCAGCCAAATGGCGGCGTCGCGGCGGCTCGGAAGCGTTCGCAGGAGACTGTTTGGACGCGGTGTCGCTGAGGACCGTTTCCTTTGGCAGGAAATCGCCGGCTATGTTTCGGGACTCTTGTTCTACCTTCGAACCAGGCGCGGGTAAGACGGCGTGGCGCATAATCCCTTGGTTTCAATCGTGGTTCCTGCGCACAACGCGGAGGTAACGCTGCCGCGCGCACTCGATTGCGTTGTCGATCAGGAAATAGTGGATTGGGAGGCGATCGTCGTCGACGACGTCTCCACGGACGCCACCGCCGCGATCATCGCCGGCTATGTGGAGCACGATGCCCGGTTTCGGACGTTGAGCGCTTCTGCGTATAGCGCCGCCGGCGCGCGCAATAGCGGGATTTCGACTGCGCGCGGACGCTGGCTCATGTTCCTGGATGCGGACGATTGGGTGGACGCCGGCTTCCTTGCGAAAATGCTGGCCGCACTTGAAGCCGCGCCCGATGCGGTCACCGCCTATTGCGGTTCCCGGCGCGTGATGCCCGATGGCGAACTCACCCCGTCGAGCATCCCGACGGAGGTTGCGATCCAGCCCTTCGAAACATTCGCGCGCCGTTGCCCCATCCGCACTCACGCGTTGCTCGTCGACCGGAAGACAATTGTCGAGTTGGGCGGCTTCGATGTTTCGTTGCGCACCTGCGAGGACTGGGATCTGTGGCAGCGCCTGGCACGTCTAGGCAAACGTTGGGTGATGGTCGACGAACCGCTCGCTTTCTATCGGACCAGTCCCAACTCGCTCACCCGCAATTCGACACAGATGCTGGCCGATGCGGAAATCGTGATCGCCCGCGGCTTTTCTCCTGATCCCAGGGTCAAAAAGCCGGCATCGGCTCACGCCAATGGTGCGATCGAAACGAACGGCCGCACCGCTTCCGAAGCACTCGCGTGGTTCGCGTTGTGGAACGCCGCGTCGGATTGCGGCAGCGGCCGCCGCTCGATCAGCCCGCAGTTCCTGCGCGCGCTCCCGGCAGGACGTAAGTGGGCGCGTGAGATCGCCAAGGTGGCCTTCGATGGCCTTATGGTAGGAAGCCTATCGGTGCCAGCGCAATTGGCTGCCAGATGGGACAGGTTCGGCGGCTCCCTCACCGAGTTGATCACCGAACTCGGCAAGGTCTGGGACGATCCCGTCGCGGGTCGCCGCGTCCAGTATCACCTTGAGGAAATGCTTCTCGACTTCGACGATCTTGCCGCGCCGCGCCGGCTGGCGCGGACGCTTGGAATTCGCGTCGATATTCGAAATCCGACCTCGATCGAAGTTCCGGAAGGAATCGATCAAATTTATGCCTATCTGATGATGGATAGCCA
Source organism: Mesorhizobium sp. WSM4820 (assembly GCF_055811075.1). NCBI lineage: Bacteria > Pseudomonadati > Pseudomonadota > Alphaproteobacteria > Hyphomicrobiales > Phyllobacteriaceae > Mesorhizobium > Mesorhizobium sp. WSM4820. The sequence goes on from NZ_JBVVQN010000003.1 coordinate 145,195, forward strand.
GATCGAGGCTGTCGTGCAGTTCGGCGTACTCGGGAAAGTGACAAGGCGCCATTGGATTGAATTGATCCAGAATGTCGTGGCCGCTGAGCGGCTTGTAGACAGTGCGGCAAGGTTTGCGAGACGATCACCTGTACCGCAACAGGCCGCCGGCGCCGACACGTCAAACACGCTCGCAGCCGAGGCATTGTCGGCCACAGCTGAACGCGGACCCGATCCGGACAGCCACTTTGGCAAACTCGCGCGGTTGGCCGCGGAAGCGCGGAGGCTGGTTCGGTCGAGCGCCGAAGCTGCGGCGCCTCCTGCGGCGCCGCGCCGCGCACGGCCCAGGCACGACATGGATCGCACGTCGTTCTGGAATGGCTATTTCGCGACCGAGGATCCCTGGAACTACGGTTCCTCCTATGAGCAGGAAAAATATGAGCGGCAGCTCGAAATTCTGCCTGCCGGCCCGATCGGACGAGCGCTTGAGCTGGCCTGCGCGGAGGGGCACTTCACGCGGCAGCTGGCGCCGCGAGTGAGCCATTTGACCGCAACCGACATCTCCGCCGTAGCTATCGGGCGAGCGCGCGCGCGATGCAGCGATCAGCCGAATGTCGAGTTCGGCGTATTGGACTTTTGCGCGGACACGCTGCCTGGTGAGATGGACCTGATCGTCTGTTCGGAAGTGCTCTATTATCTGGATGATCTCGCCGAGCTGCGGCGCTTCGCCAAAAAAATCGTTGACGCATTGGCGCCTGGCGGCAGTTTCATCAACGCACACGCATTCGTCTTACGTGACAATGTTGAAAGGACCGGCTTCGACTGGAACACATTCGGTGCACAAGCGATCTCAGAGACGCTGGCAGGGACCGAAGGTCTCGTCCTCGATCAATCGATCCAGACCGAGCTCTATCGCGTAGACCGCTTCCGCCGCCAGTCACCGGACGAGGCGGCGACGGAACCGATGATTGATCATGCGCCAATCCGCGCGCGCCTCGAAATCGGGGTCGCGCGAAATATCGTCTGGGGCGGGGCGCGGGCCCTGCGCCGCGACGTTGCGCGTAGCGAGCGTCGGCAGCGTATCCCTGTCCTCATGTATCACAGCGTCGCCGACGAAGGTCCGGCCGCGCTCGCCCGTTTTCGGCTCGCGCCCGCCGCATTCCATGGCCAGATGGCATGGCTGCGCGCCAATGGCTTTCACGCCATCATGTCCGAGCAGCTGGAACGGTTCATCGCCAACCGTCAACCTGTCGCCGGCCGCCCAGTGCTCATCACCTTCGACGACGGCTTCCAGAACTTTGCCGACCATGCCTGGCCGATCTTGCGCGCGAACGACCTGACCGCGGAAGTGTTCCTGGTGACGGACCTGGTGGGGGAAAGTGCACTGTGGGACGCCGACAGCGGCCCGCCGACGCCGCTTATGGACGCCGGCACGGTGCGACGTCTCGCCGCCGAAGGTGCGTTCTTCGGAAGCCATCTGGCGACGCATCGCGCGATCGATGGTCTGTCGAGTTCTGACTTGGCCGCCGAGCTCCTGCGCTCTCGCATGTTCATCGAACGGTGGACCGGTCGGCCAACCACGGCGTTCGCGGCACCCTTCTCTGTCACCGACCGACGGCTTGGCCGGCTGGCCAAGGAGTGCGGCTATCGGATCGGCTTCGGCGGCAGACACGGGCCGGCGGACCTCGATTGCGATCCCATCGACCTTCCGCGCATCGAAATTCGCGGGGATCGCTCACTCGATGACTTTGTTGCCAAGGTCGAGGCGGTGCTCGAAGAGCGGTGAACTTGTCAGTGTCCCGCCCGTTTACCTCGTTCGCTAGTCTATTGGGCGACTTGGGAAACGGCTGACATCAGCTCCTGCGGGTTTGGCGCCCCAAACATGTATCGCCCACCCTCTGGAATCTCGGTGAAGCTCCAGCGGACGATCCCCTGCCGGTCCAGCAGGAACTGACCGACCAGTTGTCCGTGTCCGGTTGCGATCATCTGCTCGTCGGCTTCGGTCAGTTCGTAATGGTCCCTCTTGTTGAGGAGTTCGCTGGCAGCAATAGGATCCATAGGACCAGGCAACTCGCCTGGTATGTCGACCCGCATATCCTTTGCCGCTGCCATCGAGACCTTGTACGGCCAGTTCGTCTCGTTTTCGGTGAATTCGAGATTGGGCAGTCCAAAAGCACGATGTGATGCGCGTTCAGGGTCGGAGGCCGCAAGCAGATTCGGCATCGGGTGGTAGCGGAAATAGAGACGCGCCCGTTCGATCGGCGTGTTGACCACCGTCAGGCTCTCCACGCCCTTTTCGCGCAGCTCCGGATCAAGCCGCGCCTGGGCGGCGATATGGCGCCGGCAAAACGCACAATGCAGACCTCGAAACAGGCCGACCAGCACCGGCTTTTGTCCGCGAAAGTCGTCAAGCGCTATCTTGCCTTCCTGGGTAATGGCGTCGAGTACCACGTTCGGCGCACGGTCGCCCGGTTGAAGCGGTACCAAGTCGCTACGCGCGGACATTTCCAACCTCCGACCCCGGTTAATCGAGAAAAGGCAGCACCACAAGCGCTTCCGGGTCGAGCCCGTGCTGGGCGCATATACCCTGCGCCAGGGAAAAGTAGCGTTCGGCCTCGGCCAGATTGTCGAGGTCGAGATTGAGCGTTGCGAGACCATCATAGCACGGAAACAGCAGTTGGGGTTCGCCCGTTTCGCGGGCTACGTCCAGTGCTTCGTGGAACAAGCCAACCGCTAGTTCCGGATGGCCGTTGCACTGGTGGATCTGCCCAAGCACGATCAACGGCACCGGCAGGTGCTCGCGCTGGTCGAGCGCCCGGTCGATCTCGATGGCCTTCTCGGCAGCAGGCACGCCCTCCGTTGGACAGCGATCCGTGAAAGTACAACAAGCGACCGCCAGATTGGCGAGGAGGCGCGCCTGGAAACCCAAATCACCAATATGGCGCGCCACTTCAAGACCGCGCCGACAGACCTCCATCGCCTGTGCCGGATCGATGGTCGTGTAAAGCACGCCCAGATTGGTGTAGCCGCGGCAGGCCGCGCCCAGCAGACCGGCGGCTTCGGCCAATTCAATGCTACGCTCAACCTGACGCACGGCTTCACGGTTTCGCCCAAGGCGAGCCAGCGCGACAGCCTTGGTATTAAGTGCCTCGGCGGTCACAAGGGTGGCATCACACCCTACCTCGGAGACATGCTCCGTCGTCAGAGAGCGTACGCAATCCAGCGCCGCGTCTGCCCATTTTGCCGCGAGAGCGTGATCTCCGCTACGGAACGCCTGTCGGCCACGTTCTTGCCAGAGATGCGCCTGCTCGATCGGGGCATCCGCTCCATCGAGGAGCGCTGCCGCTTCAGCATAGCGGGATTCTGCGTTGTCCCGCTTGCCGACGTCCCAGAGCAGCCGACCCATCTTTCGCAAAACGCGCGCCGACGCGACACGATTGGCTGACTCGCGGTATGCCTGCAACACCGTTTCGTAGTGCCGGTGCGCGATCTCGCGGCGGCCCATCGGGCCGCTCAAATCGGCAATGCGCTCTGCAATTTCCAGTTTGAGCGGTGTTTGCCCGATCGCGCTCAACGCAGTCAGTGCTCGCTCGTAGAAACGAAGTGCGTCGTCGTTGGCGTATATCATGCGAGCGCGATCGCCCGCCGCCTGCAGGTAATGCGCGCCTCTCTCCCGCTCGGCGCTCTGTGCGAAATGATGACCGAGCACGGTCAAATCCTCGAGCCGTTCCGGCTTGTCGCCGCACAATTGCTCCAAGGCAGCACCGACCCGCCCGTGGATGTCGGTCCGGCGTTGCAGGAGCATGTTCTGGTAGATCACATCCTGCAGCAATGTTTGCGTAAAGCGGTAGCTTTGCGACGAGACCGAGCCTGATCCGGCAACTTCCTCGATGATTTCCGCATCGCAAAGCAGTTCGCAGCCGGCTTCCAGCCGGCCGGGATCGGACGTCACGGCTTTCAGAACTGTGGCATCGAAGCGCGGGCCGATGACCGCGGCTTCCTGGGCCAACCGGCGCACCTCTTGGGGCAGCCGATCGACGCGAGCAAGCAACATTGCCTGGATAGTGGCGGGAATGCCGGTTGCGACTTCGCCTGCCGCAGTCCGCCATCGCTGGCCCTCGCGCATCAGTACGCCGCGATCGATAAGGCCGCGGACGATCTCCTCTACAAAGAGGGGGTTGCCACCCGCGCGCTCGAGGATCTGGTCGAGAAGCCCTCCTGCGGAGTTTACCCAGCTTTCGCCGAAAAGCGCCGCCAGCAGGCTGCGACCTTCATCATTGTTGAGCGGCGAAAGCCTGAGCGCTGTGTGACTGACCCGGCTTGAGCCGAGCTGGTCGTTGTCCGGCGCCGGACGATGCGTGACCAGCAACATCAAGCGCGTCCGTTCCAACCTGTCCATCACGAAACGTAGTGCCTCGAGCGACACGGCGTCGGCCCAGTGCAGGTCTTCGACGACAATCAACAGCGGCGACAACGCAAGCCGCCGTTCGATGATTGTGCGGACTGCGTAGAGAATTTGCCGCCGCAGCTGCTCGGGCTCGACATGCTGCAAGGTGGCATCGGGGTCGCCAAGGCCGAGCACATGGTAGAGCAAAGGCATCAGCCGCTTCGCCTCCTCGCCCTCCAGGCCGAGATTCGCAAGCAAGCCTGCGAGCTTTCCCCGCATTTCGTCCCCATTGTCGTTCTGCATCATCCCGGCAGCGCTGCGCACCACTGCGCCCAAGGCGCCAAATGATTGTTCGCCCAGCGGTGAGCACGTGGCCAGCCGCACGGCGACGTTGCGAAAACGATCCTCGTCGCCGACGCGGGCGACGAACTCCTTCACCAGCCGCGATTTCCCGATACCGGCTTCTCCGACGAGGCGGACAAGTTGGGCCGAGCCGCCGCACGCCTGGTCAAGGCTGGCCAGCATTCTATTGAGCTCGGCACCACGACCTATCATCGGCGCACTGAGGCCGAGCACCTCGAGCCCACGTGCTGCACGCGGGGCCGCAAGCGGTGCATCCAGCCGATGGACGAGCACACTGCCAGCCTTGCCGCGAAGCACGACATCACCCAGCGACTCGTAAGAGAAGGCATGCCGGGTCAGCCTGTGAGTGAGCTCGCCTACCAGCACCTCACCCGGTGCGGCCAGCGATTGCAGGCGTTGCGCCGTATTCACTGTGTCGCCGGTCACCGAATAGGATTTGGCCGTGCCGACGCCAAATCCGCCAGTGACGACCGGACCAGTGTTTATGCCGATATGGAGTGACAGAGGCGAGCCGGAGTGGGGGGTGCCTTCGCCGAGCCGCGCCGTCCGGGCGATCATGTCGAGAGCGGCGCGAAGCGCACGTTCCGGATCGTCCTCATGCGCGACCGGCGCACCGAACAAAGCGAGCAGTGCATCGCCGATGAATTTGTCGACGAAACCGCCAAAGTTTCGCACGGCCGCCGTCAATTCCTTGAACAGTTCGTTCTGCAGCGCTTGCATGACCTCGGGGTCGAGCTGCTCGCTGAGTGTCGTGAAGCCGCAAAGGTCGGCGAACAGGACCGTTACCGTCCGGCGATCGGCGTCAGAGACGGGATACAGCCCATCTTCGCTTTCGATGTTCGGAAGCAGCGACGGAGTTCGAGAAGGCTGCACAATGGTCCGGCTTGGCGTCGGAGCAGGCCGTTCGACGGCTTTTGCGGGCGCCCCGACGCTTGCCCCACATTTCGGACAGAACTCGAAATCAGGTGCGCAGCGGTAGCCGCAACTGGCGCATGGCACTGGCTGGCGCCTGCCACACCTCGGACAGAAAGCGTAACCGCCCTCAACCTCGAAACCGCAGCCCGAGCAGTCCATCGAACAAGACCTCACTAGGGGCCGTGACGGCGTGATCTCGCTACGCACTTCACGGCCAAGGTTCACAAGAATGAACCGATAGCCGTCGACCAGCAAGCGGCAGCGCAAATGGGCATCGAGCGATCCGTGTGGGTCCGGTGGCATAGCGCTGCCGATCGAGGCGGAAGCCGTCGTCGAAATCCCGAAATGCATCAGCGTCAAGGAAGCGGCCGGATCAGACGCCAGAGGCTCACCGATAGATCGCCGTCGCTTGCGGTTGCGCACCAGAAAATCAACCTGAAGTAGGCTCAGTTCGCCTTGATCTCTGCCTGGCCGATCTTGCGCCATCGGGCGTTTTCGCGAACCAGCTTCAGGTCGTCGGTCGCCTCGGCAAACGTCCGCAAACGGTATTGCCGGAGCAGGTCCGGGAAGACCGCCCCTTTCGGCAGGCCGGCAAGCTGCTCGCGGACCGAGATCTTTTCGTCGATGACCCGCATGCCCCAGGCATTTTCCCGAACCTGCAACTCCGCAGCCAGATCGCGCTCTTCCGGCGCGTTTTCATCTAGCGCAGCCAGCAGGATCGAGTGGAAAAGCGCTACATAACCAATCTGTCTCAGGCCGCCTACAACCCGCACGCGCGGCAATATGGCAAGGACCAGGAACATCAGGAACAAGTTCGGCAGCAGCATGCCGTCCAGCAGCGCCTGCCTGAGATGCGGTCGCTCGAACGGGATGGAAAGACCATGCGGCCTGCCAGGCTCGATCAGGTGCCCGTTATCGAGGACGAGCTTGCGCACGCGCTCCTCGCGGATACCCCAGAAATAGGCCGTGGCATTGGGCAGGAACCTGCCAAATGGGCTCGATGCGGCTGCTTGCAAGGCACGTTCGAGACGCTGGCGCCTTGCGGGCTCAAGGAGCAGCCTGGAAACAAGGCTGCCGTCATTTTCCAGATGCCGCGCCATGGCAGCCGCGGCGAGCCGATCATCGATGAAAACCGGCTGGGCCATGCCGGAACGATCCCAATCGGCGACCAGATCCTCGTTGAGGGCTGTCAGCGCATCGGCGGCGGTTCCAAACACCTTGTCCTGGCTGGCAAGCAGTGTGCCCAGCCAGCGGCTGGCATCCGTTTCGTCGCCCACCGCTTCGAGCGCGCGCTTGTTGAGGGTGACGGGACCGGCCACGCAGGCGCTTTTGCGGCACAGTTTGTGGCGCCCCATGCCAAACAGGTTGACCTTGTCGTCACCGACATCGAGCCATCCCGGCCCCTCCCGGCCAATTGTCTCCATGGTCATCGTCGTTCCCATGAAGCTGAAGAAGGCCGACAGCCCGTTTTCGACCGCGCCGAGCCAGGCAAGCAGGAGGGCATCGAAGGTGATCCGGTCCATCAGAAGCAGGCAGTGCAGGCCGGACTGAATCACCGGTCTGGACTCGAACTCGTCGAGGACCTTGCCGATCTCTTCAGGCTGCATGATCACACCAAGGCGCTGATGCAGGACTTCGCGCAGGATCGAGCGGGCAGCGATCGCCGGGCCCGATGCAGGCCTTGCCACCGGCCGCCACAGATGGCGGGCGTAGTCGGAAACCGGTGCATTCCAGTTCTGCTCGATGTCGCGCACGACTTCCGGGCAGAGCAGCGACAGCACTGCCAGAATTTCCGCCGGAGGCGTAGGGGATGGGTCAAAGACGGCGGTCATTGGTCCCGTCTAGCCGCTTGCCGTGCAAACGCCAAGGGAGACCAGACAATAGCGGATATCAGAACCGCAGCCGGGCCATGCTCAGGAGGTCGTGGTACTGCCCGTCGGTAAACCCGGCCTTCACATGCCGGCCTTCGACCTCGAAGCCGTGGCTTGTGTAGAGACGGACGGCCGGTTCGTTGTCGGCAAAGACGGTCAATTCGACCCGCTTCAGGGCGCGCCAGTTGTCGGCCACGTCAAGCAGCGCGCCGAGTATGGCAGAGCCGATACCCTTGCCGACAAAGGCATCGTCAACGCCGATATTGATCTCGCCGATATGTGAACGGCGCGGCGAACCCTGCACGACCAGGCTGCCATGGCCGACGACCTTGCCGTCCAGCTCGGCGACGATCCAGGTGGTTTCCTGGCCGGACTTGGCGATGCGCCGCTCCACCTGCTCCACCATCTCGAAGGGCATCCTGAGCGTGCCCCAGCGGAAGCCCGGCATGTTGAAGATAGCGCAAAGCGCATCCGCATCGCTTAGCCGGACGGACCGGAGCTGCGGCTGGATTTTCTCCGAGGAGGGCGAGGTCGTGGTGGTCATGGCTTTCCCGGCGAAGGCAATCGGCCCGCCACGATGCACCGGACGTCACCTGAAAATCCAGCGGTCTCTTCAACCTATGACGCCGATTGCGAGCTAAAATACCGAGAGGCGGCGTAGAATTTGAAGACGCCGCTGATGCCGATCCAGCCGAGAAGGCCGAGCCAGCACAATGTCCTGGTCGCTGTCCAGTCAATCCGGTGCACCGCAGCGTCGGTGATAACGAGGCCAAGGATGGCAAGCAGGCCAGTGAGAAACTGCGCCAGGCCGAGCACCAGCAGTTCCTCGCGCGGCGCGCTTCTCCAGACGAGATATACACCGCCCGCACCGGCCAGGAAGATGGCGCTGTAGACCTGAGCATGGAAGGCATCGATCGGCCATGGCCAGAGGCTGCCGAATGTCAGGGGAAACAGCAACAGGCCTAGGCCATAGAGCCCAAGGATCGCCGATTCCACCGGCATGTAGCCGCGCCATGCCGGATTTAAGGTCACGCCTTTTGCAGAAGGACGGGCCTTGGCCCTCCACAGGAACAGCCCGGATACCGCGACCGAAGCGAGATAGACCAAAAACCAGAGCCAGGGCGCTTTGCGCTCGAAGTTGAAATAGCCGAGATTGATGAACGAAGCCAGCGACACGATGACGGTGAAGATGAAGGCCATGACGAGCACGAGCCTGCCGGGCGACCAGCGATTCCAGACCAGCAGCGCCGCCATCACGACTATTTCGGCGGTGTAGAAGCCGCCGAGGAAGCGGGCATTGAACGGCGTGACGGCCCAAGGCCAGCGCGGCTTGACCAGCACAGGCGCGAAAAACAGGCCGGCGCCTACGATCAGCACGATGATGACCACCACAGAGAATAGGCGCAGGGCCGCGGGAAATGGCGGGTTGTTGGATGTCGGCATGGGAGAAAGTCCCCAAGATGAATGCCCCATGGACCATCATAGTGCCGCTTGCGGCCGGTGAAAATCCGCCGAATGGAAATTGAACTGTCACCATGCCCATCTATTCGATTGGCCGTAGGATGCGTTTCGAAGTAAGATGGAGTACTGGGACCAAAGACGCCTCCGGGGGCGCATTTTCCGGAGCCTGCACGATGAACGAAGCTCAGGATCTGTTCTCGCTTCTGCGGCAATCGACCGGTGTCGATCCGCAGGCAATCGACGCGATCAAGCGAACCATCGCGGAGGGCAAGGACCGCGAACTTTGCCGCATCAATGCGCCAGCCTTCGCCAGCAAGCATGGCCTCGACGAGGAACGCGCCATAAGCGCCTTTCTCCATGCGGCACGGGTAGGCATCTTCGACATTTCCTGGAATGTTCTATGCCCCGGCTGTGGCGGCGTGCTCGACACAAACGCCACGCTGAAAACCCTGCAGAAGGACGAATACACCTGCGCGCTGTGCTCCGAGGGCTATTCGCCGACCCTCGACGAGATGGTCGAGGTGACATTCACCGTCAGTCCCCGCGTGCGCAGGATTGCCGCCCACAATCCACACGAACTGCCCTTGCTGGAATATTACCGCCAGATCTACTGGGCGTCCGGCGTCGATCTGCCGGAAGAGGATTTCGCGAAAAAGATCGAAGCGTTCTCGCTGGAGGATATCGAGCTTGCCCCCGGCGAAAAGGCGGTTCTGCCCATACAGCTTCCGTCTGAATTCGTCATCGTCTTCGAGCCGGTCACCCATTCAGCACAGTTCATCGACGTGAAGGGCGAACCAACAAAAGAGCGCCGAAGCCTCTCTTTGGTCTTCGACCGCGACCATGTCCAGAACCAGACGCTGGAGATGCAACCCGGCCCGTTGCGCATTTCGCTGGAGAACAGGACCGACACACGCGTGCTGCCGACGGTCTTCATCGCCGGCCAGGAATTGCATGGTCTCCTGGGTAAACGCCGGCCCTTCCTGACCGCCAAGCGCCTGCTCACCAACCAGACGTTCCGCGATCTCTATCGCACGGATACGCTCGACATCGACCAGCGCCTGAAAATCACCAGCCTGACCTTCCTGTTCACCGACCTGCGCGGATCGACCGAGCTTTACGAGCGGGTGGGCGATCTTTCGGCCTTCGATCTCGTGCGCGTGCATTTCCAGGTTCTGCACGAGATCGTTGCGGCGGAGGCAGGCGCGGTGGTCAAGACGATCGGTGATGCGGTGATGGCGACCTTCGCGACGCCTGATCGTGCGATTGCTGCGGCCCTCAGGATGCGCGATGCCATGCGTGAGCTCAACGACAAGAGCGGGCGCGAGGATCTGCTGCTCAAGATCGGAGTCCATGCCGGCCCGTGCATCGCCGTGTCCATGAACGAGCGACAGGACTATTTCGGCCAGACGGTCAACATTGCTTCGCGGGTCCAGAACCTTGCCAATGCACAGGCGATCTTCGCCACTCGTGCCGTAGTCGGCGACAATCTCACCGCCGATCTGTTGCACAGGAACGCGCTGACGCCCGTGCCCCACGACGTCTCGCTGCGCGGCATTGAGCGGGAGATAGCAGTATATATGATCCCCTGAAGATTTGGCCCCGAAGATTTGGGTCGTCTCGGCCCCTCACACGCGCCTGCAGACAAAATAACGATCGGCGGGCACCGAAGGCGGCGGCTGGAGGCGTTGCAACAGCGGGTGCTCGAGGGGCGTGCCGCTGACCGCGAAGCCGCCGACGCGAAGCAGGCGCGCGATCAGATCGGGGAGCCAGGTAGAGGTCACTGCATCGCGATCGTCATAGCCGGTGCCGATGTCAGCATGAACAAGAGCCGCGTCGATGCCAATGAACCTCTTCGCCGTCTCGCGTATTTCGCCGAGCACGAAGTCTTCAGCGTTGGGAATTGAGCTGGCGTGTGCGCTAAGTTCGCGGTCGAACACCACGATCCGGCGTCCGGGCAGGCGCTCGCGCAGATGGTGGAACGTCCGGCCGTTGCCGAGGCCGAACTCGAGCACCAGCCCTTCCATCTTCGCCACCTCGGGGCAAACTTGATCGAGAATGTCGCGCTGTGCGGTCATCCTGCTGATGAAATTCTCAAGGCGAGTCATATGCGTTTGTGTGTCCTGAAACCAGCCCAACGGATGGGCAATGCCCGCGACCAGAACGGTTCACAGGTGAAACCCGAGGGCGACGTGTTAAACCCCGATTGCGTCTCGGCACCTATAGAGGCGAACGATGAACGCTGCAATAACCGAACAGGCTGCCGACAGGATCATACCGGGTGGAGTCGGCGGCCGGCGCGCGGCGGAATAGCGATCTCACTTGTAGGGATCTGCGGCGTCCCGCAGGCCGTCGCCGAGGAAGTTGAACGCCAGGATGACGAGAATGACGGGGAGCATCGGCAAAAGCAGCCATGGATAGAACGCGATGACGCTGACGCTGCGCGCCTCGGTGAGCAGGATGCCCCAGCTGGTTATCGGCGCCCTCAGGCCGAGCCCGAGGAAGCTCAGCGCCGTCTCGCCCAGGATCATGCCGGGTATGGAGATCGTGGCCGTCGCGATCAGATGCGACATGAAGCCGGGAATGAGATGCCGCCCGATGATGCGGCTGCTTCTGGCGCCCATCAATTGCGCGGCCAGAACGTAATCCTCCTCGCGCAAGGCTAGAAGCTTGGAACGCACGGCCCGCGCCAGTCCGGTCCAGTCGAGCAGCCCGAGGATGACGGTGATGCCGAAATAGATCAGGATCGGACTCCAGGTTATCGGCATGATCGCAGCCAGAGCCAGCCATAGCGGGATGCTGGGGATTGACTGCAGAACTTCGATTATCCGTTGAACGATCAGGTCGAATATACCGCCGTGATAGCCGGCCAGTCCGCCGATGACGATGCCGAGCAGGAAGCTGAAACTGATGCCGACGAGGCCGATTGTCAGTGAAATGCGTGCGCCATAGATGATGCGCGAGAGCACGTCGCGCCCCAGCCTGTCAGTGCCGGCCAGAAAGAGCTGGCCGTTTTCGGCAGGGCAGACAAAATGCCTGTCACCTTCGATCAGGCCCCAGAACCGATAACTGTCGCCCTTGCAGAAGAAACGGATCCGCTGAACATCATCTTGATTCTCGATGTAGTTCCGCTTGAGCGTGTCCATATCCAGCGTCATCTGGCGGCCATAAACGAACGGCCCGACGAACTGGCCGTTGTGGAACAGGTGCACCCGCTGCGGCGGCGAATAGATGTAGTCCATGTTGCGCGTGTGCAGATTGTAGGGGGCCAGGAACTCGCAGATCAGTATTCCGAAATAAAGCGCTGCCAGGAATATGCCTGAAATAACGGCAAGCCGGTGCTCCCGGAATTTCCACCACATCAGCCGCAACTGCGACGCCTGAAAGACCTTCGACTGCTCCGGCGTCATCGCCTCGACCGACTCCAGGTCAAAGGGCGCGGTGGAAACGTAGTGTTGCAGCGGAGCACCCGGAGCGGGCAGCGGCGAATGCGTGCTCATTTGGTGCTACCGCCCTGCAAACGAATTCTTGGATCAAGCAGCGCCAGCGCCAGGTCGGAAATCAGGACACCGATGACCGTCAGGAAGGCGAGGAACATGAGGAACGACCCTGCCAGGTACATGTCCTGGCTTTGCAGCGCCTTGATCAGCATCGGCCCGGTAGTTTCCAAAGACAGCACGATCGCCGTGATTTCGGCGCCGGAGATGATGGCCGGTAGGATAGAGCCGATGTCGGAAATGAAGAAATTGAGCGCCATGCGCAGCGGATATTTGACCAGCGCCTTGAACGGATGAAGTCCCTTGGCGCGCGCGGTCACGACATATTGCTTGTGTAGCTCGTCGAGGAGATTGGCGCGCAGCCGCCGGATCATGCTTGCCGTGCCCCCGGTGCCGATGATCAAGACCGGAATCCAGAGATGGGCGAGGATCGACTTCGCCTTGGCCCAGCTCATCGGCTCGCCGAGATATTGCTGGTCCATGAGATGGCCGATGGATGTGCCGAACCAGATGTTGGCGAAATACATCAGGATCAGCGCCAGCATGAAGTTCGGAATGGCAAGGCCGAGAAGGCCGAAGAGAGTCAGGCCGTAGTCGCCCCAGCTGTATTGATGCGTGGCGGAGTACATGCCGATCGGAAAGGCGATGAGCCAGGTAAAGATGATCGTGACGAAGGAAACCAGCACGGTCAGCCACATTCGGTCCCCGACGACGTCGCGGACCGGCAGCTCATATTCGAAGGAATAGCCAAAATCGCCGCGCAGCATCCCGCCGACCCAGTAGAAGTAGCGAATGACCGGTGGCTGGTCGAAACCATAGTCCTTGCGCATCATCTCGATGCGATCGGAATCCACCGCTTCGCCCTGAGCCCGAAGCTCGGCAACATAGCTGTCGAAATAGTCGCCAGGGGGAAGTTCGATGATCGTGAACACCAGTGCCGATATGACCAGCAGCGTTGGAACCATCACGGCAATGCGCCAGACAAAATATCGAAGCACGCTCAGGACTCTCCAAGCCAGAATGTATCCGGCATGTAGACGCCGAAATAGGCGGTCGGGTCGTAGCCGTAGAGCGCCTTGTCAGGCAGATTGCGCAGCCGCGAGGACACCAGAACCGGCTGATGCGTTCCGTTCACGGTGCCGATCGAAAACACCTGATCGGTGTAGATCGACAGCATTGAATTCCAGATTTCGGCACGCTCCGTGGCTTCGGTCGATGCCTTCCAGCGCTTGAGCAAAGCCATCAGCTCGACCACAGGCGGAAGATCGGGCGCCTCACCGACCTTGCCATGAGACAAGTGGTGAGCACCCCAGAGCGGCCATTGCAGCTGGTCGTCCATAGTTGGGGCCAACTGGTACGGGTTCATGTCGGCGGTCGGCACGCCATTGTCGATTCCCGACCACATCGACATCATGATCTGGCCGCCAAGCGCGCGGCTGCGGAAGATATCGCGCTGCGAAGTCCGGATGAACAGGGCGATCCCGATCTTGCGCCAGTGATCGGTGATGAGTTCGAGCGCGTCGGTTTCCAGCGTGCTTTCGCCGGCCGTTTCCACTATGATCTGCGCAGGGCGTCCATCGGGAAGTATCCGCATGCCTTCATCGTCACGCGTCTGAAGCCCGGCCTCGTCGAGCAGGGCATTGGCCTGGTCGGGATCATGGGCGACCCAGGCTTTCGCGAATTCCGGCCGGTAGAGCGGGCTCTCCGGCAGGACCGTATCGGCACTTTCCTGCCCCAGTCCGTAGAACACGGCCAAATTGATCTCGCGCCTATCCACAGCGAGCGAAAGGGCGCGGCGCACGCGAACGTCACGAAGAAGGCCACGCCACACCTGGTCGGCACAATTCAGATTGGGCAGCAGCGCCAGCCGCGAACCCTGTGTGCGTTTCCAGAGATGCATCTTCACCGGGTAGCGCTTCTCCGCATCCTTCAGGAAGGAGTAGTCGGTGAAGTCAATTCCCATGCTTTGCAGGTCGCTCTCGCCCGCACCGGTCTTGGCGGAAATGATCGCCGGCGAGCTGACATTCATGACAATCCGGTCAACATAGGGCATTTGCCGGCCATTCTCGTCTACTCGATGAAAGAACGGGTTGCGCTCGAAGACGAATTGCTCGGCCGGGGGCTTGGTCCGGTTCCGCCATGGATCGAGCGTCGGCAGTTCCGGGTTCTCCGGGCGATACTGCCGCGACATGCGGATATGCAGGAGCGTCCATTTCTTGGCCCGGTTCTCCTTCATCAGGCCGGCGAGCCGAAATGGATCCTGGTATTTCTTGTGGAACTGCTTGAGATAGGTGGCCGGCAGAACCAGCGATAGCGGCGAAGCAGCAGCAAGCTTGGGCAGGAAGTCGGGATTGGGCGCATCCCAACTATAGCGGACCGTCGACGGATCGACGATCTCGAAGCGTGGCGGCTTGGCGTTCGCCAGCAGGGCAGGGGCAAGCCCGCCTTGCGAAAGCTCATCGTTCAGCCAGACATCTTCCCAGCAATAGCGAAAATCCTCCGGCGTCAGCAGGCTACCGTCAGACCATTTATGGCCTTCCCGAATCTTGAAAGTGAAGACGCGATCATCCGCTACGTCGAAACTTTCGAGAATGTCGGCTTGCAAGTTGAGCTTTTCGTCATAGCCGACCAGGCGAGCATACCCGTAGATCGTCATCATCCGGATATCTTTCTGGCTGCCGATGATCGTGCGCAGCGTGCCGCCATACTGGCCGGGCTGCCGGCCCATCGCGGCGAGGTTCAACGCGCGCGGGCTCTTGGGCAAGCGTTCGGCGAGTGCCGGCAGCGCCTTGGCCTTCAGCTGCGGCTGAAGAAATTCCGGCTCCAGATCGCCGGCGCGCGACGTGCCCGGCAGAAATGCCGAAGCCATAAGTCCAAGGGCGGTGCGCCGGCTGATCAATGGCGTAACTCGCTGACATCGGCCGTACGCCGGGCCAGCACGAGGTGGCCGCCGCCAAGGTCGAGCGGCGACAGCATATCCTTGTCGCTCCCGTCGCGGAATTGCGGTCCCCATGCGCTGGTGTCGGAAGCGCCGTCGAGCTTCAGCGTTTTGAAGTCCATCGGCCTGTCGAGATCGGGGAAAGGTACTGCGGCGACCAGTGAGCGCGTGTAGGGGTGGACCGGTTTCCTAAGCAGAATTTCGCGCGGCGCGAGCTCGACGATACGGCCGCCGCACATCACCGCGATGCGGTCTGCCATGTAGTCCACCACCGCCAGGTTGTGGGATATGAACAGGTAGGTCAGGCCCAGTTCCTTCTGCAGGTCCTTCAGAAGGTTCAGGATCTGCGCCTGGACAGAGACATCGAGTGCCGAAACCGGCTCGTCGCAGATCAGGAGTTCAGGCCCCAGCGCCAACGCGCGCGCGATGCCGATACGCTGACGCTGCCCGCCGGAGAAACTGTGCGGATAACGCTTTATGAAGCGCGGATCGAGCCCGATTGCCTGCATCAGGCTCTTGACCGTGACGAGTCGGGACGCGGCATTGCCACGTTGATGGATTTCCAGCGGCTCGCTCAAGATGTTCTCCACCGTCATGCGAGGTGAAAGCGACGAAACCGGGTCCTGGAAGACCATCTGGATTTTCGCGCGCAGCATGCGCAGGGCGTCTCCCTCGGCTTCCAGGACGTCGATTGGACCATCGCTGCCGTTGAAGATCACAGAGCCGCCGCTTGGTGTGACAGCCCGCATGAGGATCTTGCTGACGGTGGTTTTGCCGGAGCCGCTTTCGCCGACAAGACCCAGACACTCACCCCGCCTGATATCGAAGCTCACACCGTCGACGGCGCGAACAGAGGTTTGATGATCTCCGCCGAACCATCCGGACTTGCGGATGGTGAAGGTCTTTGTCAGATCCCTGACCGACAGCAGGATGTCGTCCGGCCCCTTCGATGCCGGCGCCGTCTGCTTGCCGAGCAGGTTCCCGACATTCACCGGCACCTCGCGGAGCGCCTTTAGCCTTTCGCCAGGCTTCAGGTCGAAATGAGGAACGGCTGCCATCAGGCCCTTCAGGTAAGGGTGGCCTGGCCGGCGGAATATCGCCTCGACAGGTCCCGCTTCCATGATCTCGCCATGGTACATGACCACCACCTCGTCGGCGACATTGGCGACCACGCCAAGGTCGTGCGTGATCAGCAGCATCGCCATGTTCAGCTTGGCCTGAAGCCCGCGCAGCAATTGCAGGATTTGCGCCTGGATGGTGACGTCCAACGCCGTTGTCGGCTCGTCGGCGATCAACAGGGCGGGCCGGCAGATAAGCGCCATGGCGATCATGGCGCGTTGACGCAATCCTCCCGAAAGTTCAAAGGGATACATGTCATAGGCGCGCTTGGGGTTGGGAAAGCCGACAAGGTCGAGCATTTCCACGGCCCGCGCCTTGCGCTCCACCCGAGCCATGGGCGTATGAATCTGCAGGGATTCGCTGACCTGATTGCCGACCGTGTGCAGCGGCGACAGTGATGTCATCGGCTCCTGAAAGATCTTGCCGATGCGGCTGCCTCTCAACGCCCGGATTTCGGGTCCGTCACGCGGCATCTGCAGGATATCCTGCGTCGTGCCGGGCTTTTCAGGATCGGAAAACAGGATACGGCCGCGAACATGGGCTGTGTTTGGCAAAATGCCCATCACTGCCTGGCTGAGAACCGATTTTCCGGAACCGGACTCGCCTACAAGCGCAGTGACCTTGCCGGGCAAGACGCGAAGATTTGCACGTCTGACGGCATGCAACGGTCCGCCGATAATGGCAAAAGAGATGCCAACATCCTCGATCCGCAGCAGATCAACACCCGAATTCATTCTCACACCAGCCCCACTCTGGCAGCCCGCCGGGCGGCGGGCCCAGAAAGCGAGACTAACGCATTGGCAGCGCAGAGCAACTTGGATTCGAAATCGGTCGCCAGTTCCCTGGCGGAACCGGCGACCGGATTGCATCCGAAAGGCGTTCGGATCAGATCGTGGCGGTTACTGGAGCTTCCTCGGGTCGGCCGCCGACAGCCGCGCGGCATCGCGATGAAGCAGCATGACCTGCTCGGCGTCGGATATTCGGTCGTAAATCGGCTCCAGCGCACCGTCCTCATCGAGTGCGAGAGCACCCGACAGATCGGGTGAAAGCACCGTCAGCTTCTGCTTGATGCCCGCCAGTTCCTCGTTGCCGAGCGTCAGCCAGCTGATGGCGCCGCAATAGCTGGCGAAGTCTTTGCTGGCGAGAACGCTGTGCGAATATTTCTTGGTCAGGGTCTGGAGGCGCTGGACCTCGTTTACAGCCGAGCCGAAGACAGAGAATGTGAGCCGGTCTGTAAGCCCGACATTGCCGAACATCACATTGCCGACATGCAGGCCAATGCCAAAGTTTATGTCGCCCAATCCCTGCTCCTTTCTGCGCAGATTGAGATCCATCATGCGCGCGGTGGCCTTGTGCGCTGCTGCAAGAGCAGCCTGGCAGGCGATCTCGGACTGCGAGCGGTGCCTTTCGCAAGGGTAGACGGCAATGAAGCCATCCCCCAGGAAACTCATGATCTGCCCGCCTCTGCGATTGAAAGGTGCAGCAATGGCATCGAAAAACTGGTTCAGCGTATCGATGTAGATTTCGCGGCCGGAAGTTTCGGCAAGCCTTGTCGACCCGCGCATATCGGCCATGACCAGTGCGGCCCGGATTGTGTCGCCCTCGCCGCGCTTGATCTGGCCGTCCAGCACACGCCTGCCGGCGTCACCGCCGAGATAAGTGGTCATCATGTTGTCGGCCAGCTTGGTGAGCACCGCCATCTTCGTTGCGATAGCGAGATGATTCTGGATGCGCAGCAGCGCTGAAATCATGTTGTCGCTGAAGCCTGCAGCGCTGTCGGTGGACCAGGATCCCATCATGCCCTGACTGGTATTGCCGTTGAAGGGATGGACGAAAGCCATGTAATCGGTCACGCCCATAAGTCTGAGATCATCGAAAACAGGAAATTCCGACGGCATCGACGGGTCGAGCCGGCGCCGCAGATGGTCGAGCTTGTTGCTGAGCAGATGGTAGTATGGGCTGGTCAGGAATCTGTCAGAATGAACGCCGTCCTCTTTGCGGAAGCCTTCCACTTCCATGCCTTGGCCACGAAGCCAGGTGAAGCCAAGCGCGTCATAAAGCGGATGAAGCATCGAAAAGCTCAAATGCACCCGCTTCAGCGGCAGGCCGGCAGCAGCCAGCCGTTCACAAAAGCCCTTTACCAATGTTTCCAGGGCGTCGCCCGCCAGCGCCGATTGGGTCAGCCAATCGGCAACCTTATCCATGAGAATGGTGGAAATTTCTGCTTGCGCTGTGCTCATGCTATCTTGAGACCCGTCGAAGACGAGCCATTCTCCTTTGATCCGCCATAACACGCTCCGCTAACGACCCCAGAGACAAGACCCCCGAAATCAATGAAGCCGGCTTGGGGCAAAAGCCGGCGAAGGGGCATTATGTGGCGAGGCTGCCGGCGGAGTTCAATCACGATCCTGACATCCGGCAAAAAAACTCGCCAGCCCAGACGCCGTCAGGCCTTCACCACCGTCTCTCGGGCTAGCCCGAGGCGGCCAAAAACATTGCGTGTGTCGACGATCAGAAGAGCGTGATCAGCGATCGCCTGATAGTCGATCGCGTCGTGGTCGGTTGCAATGACGACAGCATCGAAATCCTTCAATTCCGCCTCGGTCAAGTCGACCGAGCGCCGCCCCTTGATCGCCATATGCTCCCGTGTGGCCGGGATCTCGGTAACATGCGGATCGTGGAATTCCGCCTTGCCGCCCCATTCCTCGATGAGTTCAATGAGCCGCAATGAGGGGCTCTCGCGGATGTCGGGCACATTCTTCTTGTAGGCGAGCCCGATGATGAGAATGCGCGAGCGGCTGAGCGCCTTGCCGCAGCGCTGGTCCAGCGCCTTCGCCAGTTCATCGACCACATGACGCGGCATGGCCGTGTTGATCTCTGCCGCCAGCTCGATGAAGCGGGTCGGCATTTCGTATTCGCGCGCCTTCCACGTCAGGTAGAAGGGATCGATCGGAACGCAGTGCCCGCCAAGCCCGGGGCCAGGATAGAAAGGCATGTAGCCGAAGGGCTTGCTCTTTGCCGCCTCGATCACCTCCCAGATGTCGATGCCCATCGCACCGAGCACGACCTTCAACTCGTTGACCAGGGCTATGTTGACGGAGCGGAAGATGTTTTCTGTCAGCTTGACCGCCTCGGCGGTCGCCGTGGTGGAAACCGGAACGATGGTCTTGACCACGCCCTGGTAGAAAGCCTGCACGAGTATCGCCGCTTCAATGCCGTCGCCTGCCACGACCTTGGGGATTGTCGCGACTTCAAAGCTGCGGTTGCCGGGATCCTCGCGTTCGGGCGAGAAACCGAGGAAGAAGTCTATCTTCGACTGCAAGCCGGTTTCTTCCAGTATCGGCTTGATCACGTCGTCGGTGGTGCCGGGATAGGTGGTCGATTCCAGCACGATCAGCTGGCCGAGACGCAGATGCTTCGCCACGGTGCCTGCCGTGTTCCTGACAAAGGAGAGGTCCGGCTCACGGTTTTTCGTCAGCGGTGTCGGAACGCAGATGATGATGACATCGCAGACGGCCAGTTCGGCAAAATCCGCAGTGCCGCGGAACCGTCCGCTTGCCACCTGGCCGGCAAGGGCCGTCGACGTCACCGCCTCAATGTAGGATTGGCCGTTGTTCAGGCTCTCGACCTTCTGGGCTTCGATGTCGAAGCCGGAAACCGGGAAGCCGGCGCGTGCGATCGCAACTGCCAGCGGCAACCCGACATAGCCCAGCCCGATCACACCGACTTGCGCGGTGCGCGTCGAAATCAGGTTCAGAAGACGGTCATATGTCGATCGTGAGGCGTCCAAAAATCTGCTTTCCGTCAATTCGGACAGGCCGTCCGCGCGCCCATGGCAAGGCTCACCTGGTTCCCCAAGAACCCCGAGGCATATTGCGGAAAATCGATTTCCGCAAGCTGCCGTCAGACCGGCACCTTCGCCTTCAGGCTTGCGGCGGCCATCGCATAGCCGCCGGCGGCGCCATCGATGAAATGAACGTGATCGCGCTGCAGCGGCGAGGCGACGAGGCATGTCATCAAGGCCGATTTCTGGCGGTGCAGGCCATAGTTGCAGATGCCCGCCTCTTCCGCCTGTTTCAGCCGGGTCTCGATCCGTTGCAACACATCCGCGTCGACGTCGATAGTCATCTTCAAGCCGTCGTCGAACTTCCGGAAATCCGAATTGCTGGCCACGTCGCGTTTGTAGATCTTCGGATCGAAGCTGCCGATCGTCCAGCCATATCTATCGGTGACAGCCGTAAGCGTCAGCTGGAACAATATCCACAGCTTCGACAGCCACCGCCATCCTGCCGGCGCCATGGCCCGCGCCTCGATATCGAGGCCGGCGGGCGAAAAACTGTAGGCCGGACCGTTTACCGGCAACGGGTGGCCATCGCGTTCCTGCCCCCCGGCAAGGGCGATGATGTCGGAAGCCAAAGACTGAAAACCGCGCAAGTCGCGCGACGGCCCCGGGATGGCTATGATCGAGACGATTTCGCCATGCCGGGCGTCGATCGGGTTCCAGCGGCAGGAGAGGCCGGTAAGATCCGGCCGTGTGCCGGCTGGCGCAGGATCGATGCGGTAGCGCCCCGCTTTCATCTCGGCTTCCGCCCAACTGCCGCCACCGCCCGCGAACATGGCATAGAAGACCGCTTCGGAGGCCCGGAACCTCGCCACGCGAACGTCGAGGCCTTGCGCTCTTATATCCTCTATCGGCACGATTGCGGCACGCAAGGTCAGGTCCAGTTCGTCCGCCACCCATCTCTGGACAGCCGCCAGCGCGTTGCGGGTGATCTCCAGCGCCGAGCCGGGAAACGCCACGAGCGCGCCGTCGCCGCCGAAGACAAAGGGAAGATCTCGCCGACCCAGTGCATTGAGCAGCGCCGAGATGACGCTGGCGCCGGCCATATTGACGGTTTTATAGCGCCCAGCGTCGATCGCCTTGGTCGAGCCGACGATGTCGGCGGTGGCCAGCGCCCAGCCATCCGGGAGAGGCCGATAGTTATCGATATCGGCAACGCTTTCGAACCTTGCGAAGACCGGCAAAGAAGCGACAAACGGATCGGACGCTGCAGCTGTTTCCATGAGCATCAGATACCACATTCCACTGCTTGAAAGTGAGTCGATCATGCTTCGAAATTGACTTGCGCAGGCTTTCCGATGATAGGGTCGGGCGATGCGAATTGCCTTCTACGCGCCGCTGAAGTCGCCCAATCATCCCGTTGCCTCCGGCGACCGCCAGATGGCACGGACGCTGGTCAAGGCGCTGGAGCATGCAGGGCATAGCGTCGAACTGGCGTCCGAATTGCGCTTCTATCTACGCGAACCAGTTCCGAAAATTTTCGATGCGCTCAAGATCGAGGCCCGAGAGGAAGCCGCGCGGCTGACAAGGCTTTGGGATCGTGACGGCAAGCCCGATCTCTGGTTCAGCTATCATCCCTATTACAAGGCGCCCGACCTGATCGGACCCGAGCTGGCGTCAGACTTTGCTATCCCCTGTGTGACAGCAGAAGCCTCCTATTCGAGGCGGCGCAACGCCGGTTTGTGGGCCGACACGCAGGCGTTGGTGGCGCGAGCCGTCGAACAGGCAGCGCTGAACATCTGCTTCACGCAAAGGGATCGTAAGGGACTGGCAGATGCGATTCCCGACGCCGCTCTCGGTATGCTCTCGCCCTTCATCGACACATCGGCATTCCGGGAAATGCCGACACGGGGTTGTCCGACGCGCCTCGTTACCGTCGCCATGATGCGCCCGGGCGACAAAGTCGAAAGCTATCGCATGCTGGCGCAGGCGCTCGGTCCGATCGGCCACCTGCCCTGGACCATGTCGGTCGTCGGGGATGGGCCTGCCCGTGACGAGGTCAAAGCGCAATTCGCCGGCTTGCCCGCCGACCGTATCGTATGGCTTGGCGCGATTGAGCCAGCCGCCGTGGCGGATGTCCTCTACAGTGGGGGAATTTACGTCTGGCCGGGTTACGGCGAGGCCTATGGCGTTGCCTATCTTGAAGCACAGGCCGCCGGCCTTCCGGTGGTGGCTCAGGACATCGCCGGCGTGCCGGAGGTCGTGCGGGATGGCCAGACCGGGTTTCTCACCCCGCCGGGCGATGTGGCGGCGTTCGCTTCTGCCATTGAAAGGCTTCTCGCCCGCAACGACGAAAGAACCATCATGGCCGCGGAAGCCAGACGTTTCATCCTCGAAGAACGCTCCCTCGGTGTTGCGGCGGCGCGTCTGGCCGAACTTCTTGCGAAGATCCCGGTCTCATGACATCCGATCGGATCTGGCAGCCCTTGGTGGAAGAACTGGCGTGCCGGCAACGGGCGGACCGAAAGGCAGAGTTCTGGCTGCGTGACGATGACGCCGTGGATCCGACGCCTGCGCTCGATCGGCTGCTCGACCTCACCGGTGAATTCGCGGTTCCGGTCACTCTTGCCGTCATTCCGGCCCTGACTGATGAGAAGCTTGTCGTCCGGCTTGACGAGGCGCCGCATGCCGCGGTCGCCATCCATGGCTGGGCGCACCGAAATCATGCGCCCGAGGACCAGAAAAAGCAGGAGCTCGGCGCGCATCGGCCACGCGAGGCGGTGCTCGATGATCTGGCTCGCGGGCTGTCGCACGTAACCGGCCTGCACGGCGCACGTGCCGTTCCGATGCTGGTGCCACCCTGGAACAGGATCGACGCCGGCTTGGTACCCAACCTTGGATCGATAGGATTTGCGGCATTGTCGGTCTATGGGCCGCCGAAGCCGGCTCCACTGGCGGTCATCAACAGCAATGTCGACATCATGGATTGGCATGGCACGCGCGGCTGCCGCGATCATGGCCTATTGGTTCAGGCTATTATCGCGCAATTGCAGCGTGCAATCGACGGCGGCGAACCGGTCGGCCTGCTCACCCACCATCTCGTACATGATGAATCGGCCTGGCTGTTCCTCGAACGGCTGTTCACAGTCACCGCACAGACTGAAGCCTGCGCATGGCTTCCGATCGGGACATTGATCGGGCGCAGCGCCGGTAGAGGAAATAGCTCAGCGCTTTTTGTGCAATGAGCCCGGAAATTTGAGCGTCTGGCCATCCCGAGCGGCAAAAGCGCCGGCAAACCTGTCTTTGGCCAGTTTCTCGATCTTGTCCAGTTCCTCGTCGGTGCGTGTCGGATCGTGGTGAAACAGCGCAAGCCGCCGCGCACCGGCCGCCTCACAGAGCTTGACGCCCTGTTGCCAGGTCGAATGCCCGTTACCGCGGCGGCGTTCCATTTCCTGGTCGGTGTAGGTGCAATCGTAAATGACGAGGTCGGCATCTTCGATCAGGGCGAGCACCGCCTGATCGAGTTTGTCCGGCTCGTGCTCAGTGTCTGTGATCACCGCCACGACCCGGCCGCCCCATTCGACCCGGTAGCCTATGCAGCCGCCCGGATGGATAAGACTGCCGGTTCGGACCACCACCCCTTCGCGCGGGCGAAGCACGTCTCCGGATACGAAATCGCGGCAGTCGAGGCTTGCCTTGCAGATCTCCAGTTTCACCGGAAACCACGGCGGCCGCATGAACTCATCGACCATCTGCCGGGTCGTCATGCGTCCTGCAAGATGCCCGGACCAAAGCGTAAGCTTGACGCTCCGGTCATAGATCGGCGCAAAAAACGGCAGCCCGATGATGTGATCGTAATGGCAATGGGTGAAAAGCAGGTCGAAATCGGTCACGCCTGACGCCCGAAGTGCGGCGCCGGCAGGCCGTAGGCCAGAGCCCGCGTCGAACAGAAGCGTATGCTTGCCGCATCGCATCTCAATGCAGCTCGTGTTGCCGCCATAGCGAGAGAATTCTGGCCCCGATACCGGAGTGCTGCCGCGCACGCCCCAAAACCTGACCAGGAAAACTTCGTAGTCCATGCTACCCCTTCCCAGTCCCCGTCGCCCATCGTAGCCAAACAACTGCTGCTAGGCGAGACAGGTTTTCTCCGGGGTAACCTTCTCAGCAAGAGGCCAGTGCCATCGCGACGGCGAGGATCGAGCGCACGTCATCCGTTATTTGGTGCTTCGTGCATCGATCAGATCCGCGGTCGTATGGCTTAGGCGATCGGCAAGAACCCGCAATATCTCGATGGTCATTTCCGGGAACTCCCTCATAAGCCTCAGGAAATGATCCTTGCGGATCCTCAAGACTTCCAGCGGACTTGCCGCTCTGACGGTGGCGGTGCGAGAGCTGTTGCACAATATGGCGATCTCGCCAACAATCGAATTTGGCTCCAGTTCGGCAACTTTTATCGGTCCGCTGTCGGAATCGACCAGAATATCCGCCCTGCCTGAAAGGATGACATAGGCGGCGTCTCCCTCGTCGCCCTGCCGGAAAAGGATCTGGCCGGCGCTGTAGCTCACACGATCGGATGTGAACGCAAGCAGCTTGAGCTTTGTCGGGTCGATGGCAGAGAACAAGGGAACGCGTTGCAGCATTGCAACTTCATCCTTGAGCAGCATTGTCGCAAACCTTCCCAAAATTCGCGTTTGCCAGACTAGAGCAATGGACGCCCAGATGGAATGAATTCTGTTTCCGGGATGGCGAGACGAACCGCGCGAAAGGTGGCGAGCCCGATGTCGTGCGATCGGGCGATGCCGCCTGGCAATGGCGTCCGCCAACCGGAAACTCGAAGAGCCGGATGAATCTGCGGCAAACCCTTCGGGTTTCGGCGGGATGTGGCCTCGCTACGCCCGTCGTCGAATCCCTTGACCTTGCAGTAAATTCCCACCGGCAGAATGATCCCATCTGAATGTCCGCTGCTCTATGACAACAGTCCCTTGAATGTACCGTTCCCTGCCAAAAGTGTCTCGGGTGTTCCGTCTTCCACCAATTTACCCGAATCGAAGACGATAACGCGATCGAACATCATCGCCATCGCCGGATTCGTCACGACCCACACAATTGCCGGCGAATGGCCGTCGCGCCTGGCTTCCTCGAGCACGTTCCGCAGCACCTTGTCCTGCATGCGCTGGTCGAGCGCCGACAGCGGCCGGTTGAGAATGAGAAAATCAGGACGCTTGAGCAGGGCCCGGGCAACATCGAGTTTCTGTCGCTGCCCGCTGGTCAGCCGCCTGCCGCTGGAGCCGACGTTGAAGTCCAGGCCGACATCCAGAAGTTCGGCATAAAGCCCAAGTTCGTCAAGAATGTCATAGACGATGGAGCGTATGCGATCCGGCGCGTCGGGATGGTTGTTGCCCACACGCCCGAACAGGACATTATCCATGACGGTGGCCGCGGCAATGTATTTGGCGGGATCATACCGTTCGATGGCATTCTGCAGCTCGGGCGGCAGGTGTTCATAGAACAGGTTGCGTGCAGCGACGATCTTGCTCATCAGTTCGTCGCTCAGCAGGCCGAAGCGGTGCCGGGGCTCGATATAGGCAAAGCTCAAGGTGACGATCATGGCGCGGTCGCTCTCCGAAACCGCCTCGTGGGGACGGTTCTTGAGCCGTTGCAGCAAGGTTTCGTAGGTGGGTATCTCCTCGGCGCTCATGAAGGCAAGTTGCTGGAAGAACGGGTGATCGGGCGGCAGGTCGGCAAACAGCTCGATCGCCTGTTCGGCGATCTCCATGCCCATTTCGTAGAGCGTGCGGTCGAGGCCGGCTTGCCTCAGAACAGAAGCAAAATAGGGATTGGCCGCCATAGCCCTGTCGGCCAGTTCGGGGCCGGCGGCAGCGCCGAAGAGCAGGTTTTGGCCGATCGTTGCTTCCTTGTTGTAGGCGCCCGGTTCGAAAGGAACCACCAGTCCGCTCAGCCCTTCGTGTTCCAGCCGGGTTCGCAGCGCCGCACGCAGTTCGACGATCCGCCGGGCAAGCTCGCTGTGACGCGTGAGATCGGCCGAAGAGCGCAAGCCAAGATCCAGGATATCGCGCGATAGAACAACCGCGTCGAGTACCCGGCGCACGGCTTCAAAGAGGTCGTGCGGGCCGGTAGCGCCGGCGGAAACATAGTTGATCCAGTCGCTGTGGATATCAAGATCCGGATTGCCCGACAGGCGCGCCTCATGCATGTTCCAGCGGTGCTGGTCTGCCGCAGCATCGTCATAAGGCACCGATGTCAGCGGCGCATGCTTCAGCCCGTAGAGCAGGTTATCGCGTAGGCTTGCCTGGAACAGGAAGACATCCGACGAGGCATAGGACATGCGCCGGCCGGTCACTGCTTCGGGGAGTTCAAGCAAGTCGTCGGCGCCCGAAGCGACCCTTCCGCTGTCCGGCCAGTTCAGCCTTGCGAAGGCTTCTGCAAGCGCCTCGGCTCCACCTGTTGCGGTACTGAGCAGCGCCACCGTCTCACCCGGCTTGATCTTGAGGGAGACACGGTCGAGGAGCATTGCACCGCCATCATCTGCTATCGACAGACCGATCGCCGACAGGGGCTTGGTCATCGGATCGGGATCGTCGATCGTCAATGCCCCGATCCTCGGCGCAATGAGCCGATCGACGGTGAATTGTTCAACGACCTGCTGATATTTGACCTGGACATCCTGCCGCGCCTGATCCCAGTCGATCAGTTCCTTCATCGGTCCGGGCAGGTCCTTGTAGGCGCCGATCACGGCCACGAGCTGACCGACGTCCAGCCGCCCCTGGATGACCAGATACCCGCCGATCATGTAAAACAGAAAGGGCGTGAGCTGCGCGAGAAAATTGTTCAGAAACTTCACCATGAATTTCCATTGGTAAAGATCGAAGCGGATCTTGAAGATGAGCCCGAGCCGCGCAGCTATGTCGGCGCGCTCGTAATTTGATGTGTCGTGGACGTGAACCGCGCCGATGCCGTCGACGATTTCGCCAACCCGGCCCGAAAGCGCGCGCGCCGTCAACTGCCGTTCGCGCCCGAGCACGATCAGCCGCCGCCGCATTCGCGGGATGAGCACGATCTGGACCGCCACGATCCCGGCCGCGATCATTCCGAGCCAGAAATTCTGGACCACGATGAACAGCATGGCCGTCAGCGCCTGGCCGCCGAGCAGCACCGGCTGCACGAAGGCATCGCCGATGAAGCCGCCCAGCGGCTCCACCTCGTCCTTCACCATGGTCGCCACTTCGGCGGATTTCACCCGCTTGAAGTAAAACGGCGGAAACCGCAGCACACGATCGACCAGATCGAAGCGGATACGCCGCAGCATGCGTTCGCCGAGGCGGCCCTTGTAGGTGTTGATATAGAATTTGAACAGGCCGTTGATGACGACCAGCAAGAGGAACACAAGGCTCAGCGCAAACAGCGTCGCCACGCGGTCGAGCTGAAAACCGGAGAAGAACTGGACCTCTCCGATGAACGGCAGGTTATAGTGCAGCCTCATGAATGGCTGGGTCGCGCCCGGTTGCTCGAACCCGCTACCTTGGATCGGGCCGTTGATGATCAGCTTCGGCAGGTCGAAGGACATGAAATACGGGATCATCGAAAGCACGACGATCATCAATATCCAGAGCTGCTGCTTCTTGGTGTGCGTCCAGATATAGCGGGCTAGGCTGGGTTCCATATGCGGCTGTGGACCCTTCAGTTGGAACGATGCAGGATGTAAAAGCACCTGCTGGCGAATGGCGTATCGGCAATTTCTTCGTCGCCAAAGACAAGCTCGAAGCTGCAGCGCACGGAGATTGTCCTGCGCTCAACGATGGAAGGAACATGCGAGGCGGCGCGATCCAGTTCCGGCGCATGATCGATAACAACGACATCGGCATTGCTGATCATCGAAGAATGCGGCTGGCCAAACGGCTCGCGGCTTCGGTAGGGTTTCGGCGAATAGCCGAGCAGCACGAGGCAGCAGCTGCGCGGCTGGTGCTGGCGAATGGACGCCGCTGGTCCGGACAGATGCAACAGGCTCTCTCCGGCACCGGGCAATGGCGAAGCGGCTTCCAGCATAATCACGTCCGCGAATCAACAGCCTTCCGGGAGGCAAGATTGCGTTGTGTCGCCCGAAATCCCAACCTACAAGACGAATATGATGGATGTCACGCAACCACGCAATGCCGGCATGGACTGGCACGAGCAAGCCTTTGACCTGACGCGGGGAATTGCTGCCTATGTCAAGTGCCCCCTGGTGGCAGCGCTGGCGCGCGTCATCACCAGGCATCCGAACGCCGATATCGCCAACGCCTTCAACCACAAGCAGGTCGCCTGCAAGATGTGGGCGCTCGACAGGCTGTTCGAAAGCTGCGGCGGCCGGTTCGGGCGCATATGGGTTCTGGGTGGATGGTACGGCGTATTGCCGGCTATGCTTTTTAACGACGCTCGCTTCGACATCGCGGCGGTCGATAGCATCGACATCGATCCCGAAGTCGCGCCGGTCGCCCGGACCCTCAACCGGGAAGCCGGCGACCGTTTCCGGGCACTGACGGCAGATATGTACGCACTCGACTATGCGGCCGGGCGGCCCGACCTGATGGTCAATACGAGCTGCGAACACATAGCCGATCTGCGAGCCTGGCTTGCCCTGCTTCCGCGGGGCACGACTGTACTGCTGCAATCGAACGATTATTTCAGCGAGCCGACGCACATCAACTGCGTGGCTTCGCTTGCAGCCTTCGAAGCAATGGCGGCGTTACAGGAGGTGCGGTTCTCCGGCGAACTGCCGACAAAAAATTATACGCGCTT
Source organism: Mesorhizobium sp. WSM4820 (assembly GCF_055811075.1). Taxonomy (NCBI): domain Bacteria; kingdom Pseudomonadati; phylum Pseudomonadota; class Alphaproteobacteria; order Hyphomicrobiales; family Phyllobacteriaceae; genus Mesorhizobium; species Mesorhizobium sp. WSM4820. The sequence goes on from NZ_JBVVQN010000003.1 coordinate 174,299, forward strand.
CATGCTGATTGGAACTGTTTGACGCATTTCGCCCGGTTTGGGACAACGACATGCATAAACGAGGGGATGAAGCGCGTCGCACGAACCTCGCCAGACGCGACGCGCGTTAGCATCTATCGTCTGTTTTGATCATGAACTTCTCCGAAACCGGGCCCCACTTTTAGGGACCATGTTCGATACCGCTGGCGCAGAATTTGCGCCGAGCGATGCGCGCCCTCCAGATCGAGACGATGCGCGGCTGGCGTCGGTCCCGCAAGCGCCTGTTCGATCGCTTGCGCCAAACCTTCAGGCGTTAGGTCCTTCTCCATCAGCACCGTTGCAAGACCGAGTTCTTCGAGCCTCAGGGTGCGAACCGTCTGTTCGGTTTCCCCGCCGGCTGCAAATGGAACGAGCAGAGAGCGACAACCCGCGCGCAGGACATCGCAGACCGTGTTGTAACCCGCCTGCGAGACTGACAGGCGGGCGCCGGTCAGCAGGCTGGCGAAATCCTCGCGGAACCGGAAGATGGACAGGACCGGCGAGGCATCGCGTGTGATCGCGTCAAACTCGTCTTTCGGCAGGTTGGGGCCGGTGATCAAACACCATTTCCCAGCGTTGTTGGCATGCCGCGCCGCTGCGATGGTGGAACTGACAAGGCTCTTTCCGGCAGCCCCGCCGCCAACCGACACCAGAACGTCGAACCGCGCGGAGGCCGCGGGCGATGGCGGCGCGGCAACGAGCCCTGTGTAGGTGACCTCGGCCTTGATCGCCCCAGCCAGTGGAAATGTCTTGTCGATGGTTGCGAAAGCCGGATCGCCGTGGACCATGACAAGGTCGAAATGCCTGTTGATCAGATCGACCGTTTCCTCGTTTCGGCCCGGCTTGACGCGCTGCTGAAGGATATCACGGACGGACGTCGCCAGCAGCGGTCTGGGCGACGTCGCGTCGATGGCCTCGATCAGCGGCAGGAGTTCGAAACGCATCTGCCGGCGTCCAAATGGAAACGCCTCGACAATGACGATATCAGGCCTGCAATCTCGGAAGGCCTGCAGCAGCATCTCTGAACGCCATCTCTTGAAATCATCGTCGATGGGTTTGCCCCGCAGGTCGACAAGTCCGGAAAATCCTTCATCACCGGAGGTGACAGGTGGCAGGGTTACAGATTTCACACCCACTCCCGGAAACCCCGCGATCGGCGCTCCGCCGGTCACGACCGTTACGTCAAACCCGTCATCGACCAGAGCCGCCGCAATGCGGCTGGCGCGCGCGAGATGGCCGATACCGAGCAGGTGCTGGACATAGAAGAAAGCCCGCAGCCGCTTCATTCGGCGGCCCGCCACTCCCGCTCGAACAGTTCCTTGAGCTGTCCAATGCTTGCCAAATGATCGAAATTACCGCGCACGCGCCGCTCTGCGGCGTCGCCGAGGCGGGCGCGCAGCACGGGATCACGGATCAGGCGCTCCAGCGCCTGCGCCAGGGCAATTGGGTTTTCCGTCGGAACCAGCAGCCCGGTTTCATCCGGCGATAGAAGCTCCGGCACGCCGGAAATATCGGTCGACACGCAGGCAAGCCGCTGGCTAGCCGCCTCCACCAGGACATTCGGCAGACCGTCCCGGTCGCCATTTGCGGCGATCCTGCAGGCCAGGGCGAAGATGTCGGCGCAGCGGTAGTGCTCAAGCACCTCCTCCTGCGCAAGCGCGCCTTTCCAAAAGACGCGGCCATCCAGGCCGAGCTTTTGCGCCAGCGCCTTGAACCGTTCCAGTTCCTCGCCGCCGCCGATATGCTCGAAACGCCACGCCAAATCACCAGGCAAGAGGGCAAGGGCCCCCAGCAACGTATCGTAACCTTTCTTTTCAACGGCGCGCCCGACACTCAGAATGATAACCGGTTCGTCCGGCGCCGAGCCGTCATGCTGTTTTCGCGCCTCGCCGAAACTGCCGAAGCGATCAAGGTCGAGCCCATGATAGCTCAGATGCACAGACGCGTTGCCGTTAGCGAGTTTTTTCAGACGGTCGAAGCCGGTTTTCGTGCAAGTGACCGTCCAGCGGGCCGAGGAAAGCTTGCCAGCCAGATCCCAGTCCGCCGAAGTCCAGATGTCCTTGGCATGGGCCGAGCAGCTCCAGGGCAGGCCACGAAGCTGGCTGGCATAGCGCGTCACCGATGCCGGAGTGTGCGCGAAATGTGCGTGCAGCCAGCCCGCGTCTTCCGGCCATTCGGCCGCCAGCACGAGCGCTTGTCCGAAGCGGCGCGCGCGATTGCGCGTAAAGTCGCGGCCGAGGTCGATAGCCAGCGATCCGAGCGCGCGCCAGAAGCCCGGCCGAAGCAGATAAGCAAACAGCGAGCGAACCACGCGCAGCGGCTCTTCATGCAGATATTCCGGCAGATAATGGACGGGCGCTTTGATCTCGTCATGCACGGGGTGGCGTTTTGCGTCGGTCGGCCGCCTGAGGGCGAAGAGTATCAGGTCGAACCCCGCACGCTCCAGACCGAGCAGTTCCTGCGCGATGAAGGTTTCCGACAGCCGCGGATAGCCCTTCAGAACCACGACGATCTTGCGATGTTGCAACTCAGATCATGCCTTCAATGACCGAAAGGTGATGGCCGCCCCGCCGGTCGAGCAGTTCCGCGACGATTTCAGAAATGTGAGGCAGCCCTTCCAGCGTCAGATGCGGATGGCTCTGCGATGGGCCGGGCCGGGCCGGCAGCACCTCCAGCGCATTGGCAAACCGCTGGGAATCCTCGGCTTCTTCCGGCAAAAGCATCTCAATGAGGCCGAGTTCGGCTGCGCGCCGTGCTCGGATCAGTTGTTCCTCGCGGGGCTTGACGCGCGGCACGATCAGCGCCGGCTTGTCGAAAGACAGTATCTCGCAATAGGTGTTGTAACCGCCCATCGCCACGACCGCCTTGGCACCGGCAATGAGATCTTCCATGCGGTTGTCGAACTCGATGATCTTGATATAGGGGATCTTGGCCCCCTTCTTGAGCAGCTTGTTGCGCTTGCGCGCCGGCATGTAAGGCCCAAGCACGATCAGCGCCCTATGCTGCAATTGCGGATCCTGCTGATAGGCATCGATGACACTGTGGATCAGGTCGCCGCCGTCACCGCCGCCACCGGTGGTAACGAGGATATAATCGCCGTCGGGCCGGTGGCCGGGCAACTCGTTCTTCTGCAGGCTCCGTTGCAGGAAACCGACGAACTTCATCTTTGCCCTGACAGCCGGCGGCACGTCCAAACCGATCAGCGGATCGTAGAAATCCGGCGGACCATAGACCCAGACCTTGTCGTAGAACAGGCCTATCTTGCGCATCACATCCCTGTGTGCCCACTCTGCTTCGAGCAGATGCGGCGCGTCCATCACCTCGCGCAGACCAAGCACGAGCGTGGTGCCCCGCGTCTTGAGGTAGGACAGCGTGTCCTCGATCTCACCGCGCAGGCCGAGCGGTTCCTTGTCGACGATGAAAATATCCGGCCGGAAGGTCTCGGCTGTGTGGCGGATGATCGACTGGCGCATCCTTAGCGTCTCATGCAGATCGATATCCTTTTCCAGCGAGGTGTATTCGCCGTTGCGCAACTTGATGACGCTGGGGATCTTCACGAAGTCGACACGGGCGCGGTAGTCGAAGGCGCCAGCGATAGTCGCACCCGAAATGATAAGCACCTGAAGTCCGCGGAAATCCTCGACCAGCGAATGCGCGATCGTCCGGCAGCGCTGCAAGTGGCCGAGCCCGAACGTGTCGTGGCTGTACATGAGAATTCGAGCATTTTGTACGTGCTGGGTCATTGTTGAACGTCTTTTGGAATTCTCGCCTGAGGACCGTGGACGACCCCGCACGAAACCATCCTCGCGGGTCTGCCGACCTGTTTTGGAACATGACGGCGCAATTATCAATTACCCAAGAGGGTCCATATGCAGAAGCCAGGAAGCTGCGTCTGCTCAGCAGCCACGCTGGTCCAGAGAACCTGCATCATTTTCTGGTCTTGATCATCTCGGATTGGCAGCGAAGATTCGGATAAGGCGGCGTTGGCAGAAATAGACGTTTCCAAGGTTGAGGTCGAGAGTTCGAATCGCTTCATCCGCTCCAAGTTCTCTCAAGGGAATCAAGCTATTGAGAGGCGCCTTTCGGGACGCTTTTTGCTTACAAGGCCAGCTTTGCCGCCTCCTGAAAGCTGATGTCCGAGTGACCAGGTTGACGGTCTCTCTCGCGCTAAAAGCAGCCATCAAAGGTGACAGGTCAGCGCTATTTGTCATCTGTCCAAAATCTGCCCCTGCTGATGACCGGCGCTTGCATACATGCCAGTGGTTCTGAATTCTGTCGGACTGACGCCGAAGCCACGTCGGAATACCTTGGCGAAGTAGTTGGGATCTTCGAAGCCGCACATGCCGGAAATATCCTTCACCGGAAGGTCGGCGGACATGGTCAGTAGCTTTGCGGCGCGGTCGAGGCGTCGGTTGAGGACGAACTCAGCCGGAGGAATACCTTCATGCGCCGCGAACACACGTGAGAAATGGGCGCGACTGAGACCGGAAAGCCGCGCCAGCTCATCGACCGGCAACGGCAGATGCAGATGCGCACCGATATAGTCAGTCACCTGACGCACTACCGAATTCTCCGCCACGTCATTTCCGTGCAGTTCGAACACGTCGTCATAGAGTGCCATGGCCGCCTCATAGGAAATTGCCGAGGCGCGTGCCGGCGTTGAGCCGTCGCCTTTGACCAGCCGGTAGGCGCAGTCGGCCAGATTATCGACGGTCGCTGCCCGAAGCCTGAACACCGGTCCTTTCGTTGCCAGGACCTCTCTATGGATGCGCAACGCTTCCGCCCCATGCATCGATATCCAGAAAAACTCCCAGCGCCCGCCTTTTTCGACCCAGTAGCGGTGCGAATGCGGAACAACCAACAGCATCGTCTCGCCCGGAGCGATGCGGTAGGACCTGGTTCCGTAACGCAGGTTTCCGGTGCCGCTGATGGTGTGCTGCATCACTGTGAACGGCGTCTGCCCGCGCCTGCGGCCATCCCAGCTGTAGCCGGCATCCGTTCTCACGTCGTAGCCGGTGCTCGTCGGCATGGTGTGCAATCGCTGCCGAGCGCGCGGCAGGGAAATCATCTTCATCACCGGCCCAAGGTCGACGAGTTTTTGCAGCACAAAATTACCCTACAAAGCACATCTACGCCCTACCGGAGGGGCGTGATCTTACGCATATTGACCAAAAACAAAAGAGATGAGGATGAAACCCCGGTTGCACGCCGCCTGGTTGCGTGTCTTCCGAATAACACGCCTGGACTGGATTTCCACGAACCGATTTTACCTATCGGTCCAATCCGCTTGCGGAGAAGGTTCGAATGAGCAGATTTAAGATCGCAATCATTGGCGCGGGCAGCGTCGGTTTCACCAAGAAGCTTTTCACGGACATTTTGTGTGTGCCGGAGCTGCGCGACATCGAGTTCGCACTGACCGACATCAGCGAGCACAATCTCAAGATGATCGAGTCAATTCTCCTGCGGATCGTCAAGTCGAGCCAGCTTCCTGCACGGGTGACCGCGACGACGGACCGCCGCAAGGCGATCGAGGGCGCGCGCTACATCATTAGCTGTGTGCGCGTCGGAGGTCTCGCCGCCTATGCCGACGATATCCGCATTCCCTTGAAATATGGCGTCGACCAGTGCGTCGGCGATACGATCTGCGCCGGTGGCATTCTCTACGGCCAGCGCAACATCCCGGTCATTCTGGATTTCTGCAAGGACATTCGCGAACTGGCCGAGCCAGGCGCCAAATTCCTGAACTATGCCAACCCGATGGCGATGAACACCTGGGCGGCGATCGAATTCGGCAAGGTCGACACGGTCGGTCTCTGCCATGGGGTCCAGCATGGGGCCGAGCAGATTGCCGAGATCCTCGGCGCCGGGGAAGGCGAGCTCGACTATGTCTGCTCCGGCATCAACCACCAGACCTGGTTCGTCGACGTTCGCGTCAAGGGCCGCAAGATCGGCAAGGATGAGCTCATCGCCGCCTTCGAGGCGCATCCGGTCTTCTCGCGGCAGGAGAAACTCAGGATTGACGTGTTGAAGCGCTTCGGCGTCTATTCGACCGAAAGTAACGGCCACCTGTCGGAATATCTGCCCTGGTACCGCAAACGGCCTGAGGAGACCGCCAAGTGGATCGACATGTCGGACTGGATCCACGGCGAAACCGGCGGTTATCTGCGCTATTCGACCGAAACCCGGAACTGGTTCGAGACCGAGTTCCCGCAATTCCTCGAAGATGCGGGAAAGCCCTTCGATCCCGGGCGCCGCTCGAACGAGCACGCCAGCCACATACTGGAGGCGCTCGAGACCGGCCGGGTCTATCGCGGGCACTTCAACGTCAAGAACGAAGGCGTCATCACCAATCTTCCGTCCGATGCAATCATCGAATCGCCTGGTTTCGTCGATCGCTTCGGCATCAACATGGTGGCCGGCATCACGCTTCCGGAAGCCTGCGCCGCGACCTGCATTTCGTCGATCAATGTCCAGCGCATGTCCGTCCACGCGGCAATCTCCGGCGACATCGACCTCCTGAAACTGGCCGTGCTGCACGATCCGCTGGTTGGCGCCGTCTGCACGCCGGAAGAAGTCTGGCAGATGGTCGACGAGATGGTTGTGGCGCAAGCGCAATGGCTACCGCAATTCGCCCATGCGATCGACAGCGCCAAGGAGCGGCTGAGCCGCGCGACGGTAAAAACGCGGGAATGGAAGGGCGTCGCCCGCCGCGAGGTTCGCTCGATCGAAGAGATCAGGGCCGAAAAGGACGCCATGAAGTTGCGCGCGGCCGGCTGAGACATTGGTTGCGATAAGCCAATGTTCCGGAAAACCGGGCGGACAGGATCGTGCCTCGGCGAATGCGCCCGGGCAGCGCGGCACTGTCATCCGAGAAGCGGAATACCGCTTCTGAGAAAGCGGAATACCGCTTCGTTCGATGCTTGTAGGAGGAGAGCCATGCCATCGCGGCAGGCCCGAAGCATAAGGGAGAGACCAGGACAATGAACATTTTTGGCCGCATGAAAACCGCCGCCGCGCTCCTGTTTGGTATATCGGCGTTCGTGATCCAGGCCGTGGCCTCCGAGCCGACGATCGTGCCGGAACAGCCGCCGTTTCCGGCGCAAGGCACGATCAATTACGTGCCGCGCGATTCAATTCTGGAATTCAAGGCGCTATCCGAATATCGCGAGCCGGAGTGGGTCACAGAAAAATTCGTCAAGACCGGGAAACTGCCTCCGTTGGCCGAGCGGCTGCCGAAGGAGCCGATGGTCTTCAAGACAGGCAACATGCCCGACGGGATAGGCGTCTATGGCGACACGATGCGCCACGTCGTCGGCGGCCGGCCGGAAGGCTGGAACTACAGTGCCGGGCAGACGCAAGGCTGGGGCGGCATTGACATCGCGATGTTCGAATGCCTGACGCGCACCGCGCCGCTCTTCCAGGTCGATGCCAAAGACGTCGAGCCGCTGCCCAATCTTGCCCGGAGCTGGGAGTGGTCGGAAGACGGCCACACACTGACGATGAAGTTGATCGAAGGCGCAAAGTGGTCCGACGGAGATCCCTTCGACGCCGATGACGTGATGTTCTATTGGGACGACAATGTCGTCGATCCGAACGTCTCGCCGCTGAACGGTGCAACACCGGAAACGTTCGGAGAAGGCACCACCCTGAAGGCGGTAGACAAACATACGGTCAAATGGACTTTTAAGGACGCGTTCCCGCGCCAGCATCTCTATGCGATGGCCTATGGAACCTTCTGCCCTGGCCCCTCGCACATTTTGAAGACCAAGCATCCGAAATATGCAGGCACCACCTACGACGAGTACAAGAACGGCTTTCCGCCGGAATACTTGAATATGCCCGTCATGGGCGCCTGGGTGCCTATCGAATACCGTTCGGACGACGTCATCGTGCTTCGCCGCAATCCTTACTATTGGAAGGTCGACGAAGAGGGAAATCAGCTGCCCTATCTCAACGAACTGCACTACAAGCTTTCGACCTGGGCCGATCGCGACGTGCAGGCGATCGCCGGGTCCGGCGATATCTCGAACCTGGAGCAACCTGAAAATTTCGTGGAATCGCTGAAGCGCGCCGCACAGGAAACGGCTCCCGCGCGGCTGGCCTTTGGCGCCCGGCTGATCGGCTACAATCTTCGCATGAACTTTTCAGCCAATGGCTGGGGCGAGCCGGACGAGCGGGCGCAGGCCGTACGCGAGCTCAACCGCAACGTCGATTTCCGTAAGGCCGTGACCATGGCCATCGATCGCAAGAAACTCGGCGAATCCCTCGTCAAAGGACCCTTCACCGCGATCTATCCCGGCGGCATTTCCTCTGGCACGAGCTTTTACGACCGCGCCTCGACGGTGTACTACCCGTTTGATCTGGAAGGCGCCAAGGCGCTGCTGGAGAAGGTCGGGTTGAAGGACACGGACGGCAACGGCGCCGTCAACTTCCCGGCCGGTACAGCTGGCGGCTCGGACGTACAGATCGTGCTTCTGGTGAATTCCGACTACAGCACCGATCGCAATCTCGCGGAAGGTCTGGTCGGCCAGATGGAACAGCTTGGCCTCAAGGTCGTGCTGAACACAATCGATGGCGCGAAGCGCGACGCAACCCAGTATGCCGGGCGCTTCGACTGGCTTGTTCGCCGCAACGAGCAGGAACAGACCTCAGTTGTGCAGAACACGACCCAGCTTGCCCCGACCGGTCCGCGCACGAGTTGGCATCACAGGGCAGGAACGGACGGCACGGTCGATCTGATGCCGTTCGAACAGGAACTCGTGGACGTCGTCAACAAGTTCATCTCCAGCAACGACAATGACGAGCGCGCTGATCTGATGAAGCAGTTCCAGAAGGTCTCGACGACGAATCTCGATACGATCGGCCTGACAGAATATCCGGGTGCGCTCATCATCAACAAGCGCTTCTCCAACATTCCGGAAGGCGTGCCGATCTTCATGTTCAATTGGGCGGAGGACACGATCATCCGTGAACGGGTCTTCGTCGCTGCCGACAAGCAGGGCGACTACGAGCTGTTCCCCGAGCAGCTTCCGGGCAAGCCCGGTGAAGGCGGTCCGATCAACTGACCGCAGTCGATTTCCCCTCCGGCGAGCATCCGCCGGAGGGGAGGTTGCGAATTGAACCGTGGAGATACCGCGCCTCGTGAAGGAGCAGATCGCCACGAGCCACAAGAGAAGCAAACGCGATCATGTTCAGATTTCTGCTTGTGCGTATCGCCTCGGCGATTCCTGTCCTCTTCGTCCTGAGCGTCGTGACGTTCGCGATCATCCAGGCCCCGCCGGGCGACTACAGCGACTATGTGCGCTCGCAACTGATCAACCAGGGTGGCGCATCCTTCGAAAAGGCCGACGCCCAGGCGCAGGCCTACAAGGTCGCCCACGGGCTCGATAAGCCCTTGCCCCTCCAGTACGTCAACTGGATCACCGGCATCGTCACCCGCGGCGATTTTGGCCACAGCCTGTTCTACAACAAGCCAGTCGCCGACGTGGTCGGCGAGCGATTGCCCCGCACCCTGGCGCTGGCGCTCGTCTGCCACATACTGGCGTCGGTGATCGGCATCACCTTCGGCGTTCTGGCGGCAACCCGGCAATATTCCTGGGTGGATAGCCTGCTGTCGGGGATCTCGTTTCTCGGCATGACGATACCGCGATTCCTGATGGCGCTGATCATCGTCTATATCCTGGTGTTCCACTTCAATGTCACTGAGATCAACAGCTTCCATTCCGCCCGCTATGGCGGCGCGCCCTGGTCGTGGGGCAAGTTCGTCGACCTGGTCAAGCATGTCTGGCCGGTCATCGCGATCGCCACTTTGGGCGGGCTCGCCTACAACATGCGCGTCATGCGGGGCAATCTTCTCGATACGCTGAACGCCCAATATGTCGAAACGGCTCGGGCCAAGGGCTTGAGCGAGGGCACGGTGGTCATGCGCCACGCTGTGCCGAACGCGCTGCATCCGCTCGTCATGTATCAGGGCGTCGTGCTGCCCTACATGCTGACCGGCGAGATCGAAACCGCGATCATCTTCGCCCTGCCGACGGTCGGCCCGGCCATCGTCGGCTCGATGTGGATCGGCGACGTCTATGTCACGGCGACCTTCATGTTGGTTCTGTCGGTGACCCTGATCGTCGGCAATATCATCGCCGACATGCTGCTTGCAGCGCTCGACCCGCGGGTTCGCCTTGGGGGAGGGACCGACGCATGAAAGCCGACGTCCAATCCATAATCTGCGCCTCCGTGCCGCCGGCCAAAGGCAATGGCAACGAAACCTATACCGCGCTTGTCTGGCGCCGTCTCAAGCGATCCTGGACCGGCATGATAGGGCTGATCCTTGTCTGCCTCCTGATGATCATGACGATATTCGCGGAGTTCTTCGCACCCGTCGATCCGAAGCTGACCGGCGTCGGTTTCGCGCCGCCTCAGACAATCAGCATGACGGATCGGGGCGGGAACTTGTTCTTTCCGCCGCGCAGCTATCCGATTCGTGAAACAGATGAATTCGACCCCGTCACGTTCCAGCCGATCGTAGGCCCCGACTACGAAAACCCGCAGACGCTAGGCTTTTTCGTCAAAGGGTTCGGATACAGGCTTTTCGGACTGATCCCGGCGCAGCGGCATTTCTTCGGCGCCACCGACGGAAGCCCGGTCAATTTCCTCGGCACCGACAAATTCGGCCGCGATGTGCTGTCGCGCATCATCTACGGCTCGCGCATTTCGCTGATGATCGCCCTGACCGTGGTGTTCATCATCACGGTAGTCGGCACGACGGTCGGCATGGTGTCCGGATATTTCGGCGGAAGGTTCGACGCATGGGTACAGCGCTTCGTCGAACTGGTGCTCGCCTTTCCGCAACTGCCGCTTTATCTCGCGCTCACCTCGCTGATTCCGGTGACGGCGCCGACCAATGTCTTCCTCGCGTTCGTCATCGTCGTCATGTCGGCGCTCGGCTGGGCACAGCTGTCGCGCGAAGTTCGAGGCAAGACTCTGGCGCTGGCGCGGATCGACTATGTGCGGGCGGCGATGGCGATCGGCGCAACTGACCGCCGGATCATCTTTCAGCATATTTTTCCCAACGTCATGAGCCACGTCATCGTCGCCGTCACGCTGGCGATCCCCAATGTCGTGCTGCTTGAATCCTTCCTCGGCTTCCTCGGTTTCGCGGTGAAGCCGCCGCTGATCTCCTGGGGGCTGATGCTGCAGGATACCGCGACATACTCCGTCATTGGGTCCTATCCCTGGATCCTTGCCCCCGTGGGTTTCGTGCTGGTCACCGTCTTTGCGTTCAATGCGCTGGGCGATGGTCTTCGCGACGCCGTCGATCCCTATTGAGAAGGCCGGCACCATGGCTCTGACGGAAAAAATCTCGATGGCGCCGGACGAACGTCACGATCATGCGGTGAGGACCGGCAGTCCGATCATCGACGCCCGCAATGTCGCGGTGACGTTCAAGATAGAAGGCGGAACCGTCGACGCGGTCAAGGATGTCTCGTTTCAGCTCTATCGCGGCGAGACCATCGCTGTGGTGGGAGAATCCGGCTCCGGCAAGTCGGTGACGGCGCGCACGGTCATGGGCCTGCTCACCAAGCGCGCCACCGTGGCCGTGCACTCGCGGATCGAATATGATGGGAAGAATGTGCTGAAATTCTCCGACCGGCAGCGCCGGGCGCTGCGCGGCGACCGCATTTCGATGATATTCCAGGAGCCGATGAGCTCGCTCAATCCGGTCTACACGGTCGGCGCGCAGATCATCGAGGCGATCCGCGTTCATCAGAAGATGAGCCGCAGGCAAGCAGCGGAGCGTACGCTGGAGCTGTTGCGGCAGGTGCAGATTCCGGACCCGGAAAGCCGCTTCAACCAATATCCGCACCAGCTTTCAGGCGGTCAGCGCCAGCGCGTCATGATCGCCATGGCGCTCGCCAATAATCCGGATGTACTCATCGCCGACGAACCCACGACGGCACTCGACGTCACCGTGCAGGCGCAGATCCTCAACCTCATCCGTGATCTGCAGCAGAAGCTCGGTATGGCGGTAATCCTGATCACTCACGATCTGACGGTCGTTCGCCAGTTTTCCGACTACGTCTATGTCATGAGCCAGGGCGAGGTGAAGGAGCACAACACCACTGAAGCGCTCTTCAAGAACCCGCAGCATCCCTATACGCGCCATCTTCTGGCGTCCGAACCAAAGGGCATGGCCAATCCGACGCCGGTGGACTCAGCCGTCATTCTCGAGGGCAGCAATGTGCGGGTGTCGTTCATGCTGAAGCATGGCGGGTTCTTCAAGCCGCGGCTCAAGGAACTCGTCGCCGTCGACAGCCTCAGCCTAAAGCTTCACCGGTACGAAACGCTGGGGCTGGTCGGCGAATCCGGGTCCGGCAAGACGACGTTCGGGCAGGCGCTGGTGAAGCTTCTGACGGCCGACGGCGGCGAAATCTTCTTCGACGGCGAACCGATCCACGCAAGGACACGTGACCAGATGCGGCCGCTCAGATCGCGCATGCAGGTCGTCTTTCAGGATCCGTTCTCCTCGCTCAATCCGCGCATGTCGGTCGGCCAGATCATCGAGGAGGGGCTGATCGTCAATCGGCTCGGCGACAACAAAAGTGATCGGTTGCAGCGCGTGGAGCAGGCGCTTGTCAGCGCCGGGCTTCCGCACAACATCCTGTCGCGCTTTCCGCACGAGTTTTCCGGCGGACAGCGCCAGCGCATCGCTATTGCGCGGGCAATCGCACTCGAACCGGAATTCATCCTGCTCGATGAGCCGACATCGGCGCTCGATCTCTCCGTTCAGGCCCAGATCATCGACCTCCTGCGCAAACTGCAGGACGAGCGCGGCCTGAGCTATCTCTTCATTTCCCACGATCTCAAGGTCGTACGCGCGCTTTGTCATCGGGTCGTGGTGATGCAGCACGGTAAAATCGTCGAGGAGGGACCCGTCGACGAGGTTCTTTCCCATCCGAGGACCGCCTACACCGAACGGCTCGTCAAGGCCGCGTTCGAGGTAGCCGCATAAATCGCAGACAAGAGGCGCAATTCATGACGAGACAACCCAAAATCACGTTCATCGGGGCCGGTTCCACCGTCTTCATGAAGAATGTCATCGGCGATGTGCTGCAGCGGCCGTCTCTTTCGGGCGCTACCATCGCGCTGATGGACGTCAATCCGCAGCGCCTGGAAGAAAGCGAGATCGTCGCCGGAAAGCTGGTCAAGACGCTTGGCTCTGCGGCGATCATCGAGACGCATTCCAGCCAGCGCAAGGCCCTAGAAGGCGCGGACTTCGTCGTCGTTGCCTTTCAGATCGGCGGCTACGAGCCCTGCACGGTCACTGATTTCGAGGTGCCGAAGAAATACGGCCTGCGCCAGACGATCGCCGATACGCTCGGCGTTGGCGGCATCATGCGGGGTTTGCGCACCGTTCCGCATCTCTGGAAAATCTGCGAAGACATGATGGCAATCTGCCCCGATGCCATCCTCCTGCAATACGTCAACCCGATGGCGATCAACACCTGGGCGATTGCGGAAAAGTATCCGCTCATCAAGCAGGTCGGTCTCTGCCATTCGGTGCAGGGAACGGCTTTCGAACTCGCCCGAGATCTCGAAATCCCGCTCGAGGAAATCCGTTACCGGGCCGCCGGCATCAACCACATGGCCTTCTACCTGAAATTCGAGCATCGGCAGGCCGATGGCAGCTACCGCGACCTTTATCCGGATCTCGTGCGCGGCTACCGCGACGGGCGATTTCCGAAACCCAGCCACTGGAATCCGCGCTGCCCGAACAAGGTGCGTTACGAGATGCTGACCCGCCTCGGCTATTTCGTCACCGAAAGCTCGGAGCATTTCGCCGAATACACGCCCTATTTCATCAAGGACGGCAGGCCCGATCTGATCGAGAAGTTCGGCATTCCGCTCGATGAATATCCCAAACGCTGCATCGAGCAGATCGAGCGTTGGAAAGGGCAGGCGGCCGCCTACCGGAGCGCCGAGAACATCGAGATCGAGGAGAGCCATGAATATGCTTCCTCGATCATGAACTCGGTCTGGACCGGCGAGCCCTCGGTTATTTACGGCAATGTCCGCAACAATGGCTGCATCACCTCGCTGCCGGAAAATTGCGCGGCCGAAGTGCCGTGCCTGGTCGATGCGTCCGGCATCCAGCCGACCTTCATCGGCACCTTGCCGCCGCAACTGACGGCGCTCATCCGCACCAATGTCAATGTGCAGGAACTGACTGTCGCGGCCTTGATGACGGAAAACCGCGAGCATCTTTATCACGCGGCGATGATGGATCCCCATACCGCCGCTGAGCTCGATCTCGACCAGATCTGGTCGCTGGTCGACGACCTGCTCGCCGCGCACGGCGACTGGATTCCGGAGTGGGCGCGGATCTCGAAAAACGTGCAGGCAGCGTAAGGACGGAACGGTCCTGGTTTGGAGCCGCGATTCTCATCTCAAAAGGCAGACGTCCGGAAAGTGTAGCCGAATGGTCTTTGGCGCCTGGATAAACCGCCTGTCAGCCAACGAAGAGTACCATCGCAGGATGTAGTTTTTTGAGATTTGGCAGCGATTTCGACTGCCAAGGTATTTCCGAGCTTCCCCGGACAATGAGTTGGATCTCTGGATGCTTTCTGACCTCTATGGTAAATTTGGCCAATAAATTGATGCCCGACGAGTTAAGGAACTCCAAGTCTGATACATGTATCGTTATAGTAGTAGGATTGGAGGTAAGGACGTTCATCATTAGCTGCAAAATAGGCGCATAGGCCTCAGAACTGGACAACCTCATTACGCCGTCAAAATAAACATCGCTTCCTTCGTTCCACACGCGATAATTTGTCGTTGTTATGTCCACGATTTTGTCTTCATTTCGTTTTAGTTATAAGTTTCTGATGATACCACAATTGAAGCATATGTTTCCAGGCGAACCTGATCCCTTTCGTCGGCGGGGCTGAAGACCCAAGCCAGGCTCGCGCCATAGTCGCTCATCAACGTCAGCAATCCAAGACCGGAATTTGTTGTCTGAGGGTCCGCGGCATTCTCTTCGATTCGCTGGATCAGGAGATCACCCGGATCGCCGGCTGTGATCTCCGACAGAAGATTTTGAAATTTAGCGGTCGTTTCGACGTCAACAACATTCGAAACCTTGATTTTAAAACTTTCCGATTCTATGGCCGCCTCGATCGTGATCTCGCCTGGCGCACGAAACTTGACCGCATTTTCAATCAGTTCGTTGACTAGATAGCCAATGCTGTGTCGCACTTCCCTGTAGTCGTTGCGAGAAGACTGGAAGCGCAGGGCAAAAACGTCCGCGATGAAGTCCGAAGTAGTTGCGCAATGATGCCAACTCAGGTCGAGAGGTCCATCGAACAATCGCACGCGGCTGACGCTCTCTCTCATTCCAATTGCAAAGTCGGCTGTTCCGAACAGTGTTGTCATTCCTACTTGTGCCTCATGATCACGAGCGTGATGTCGTCGTGGATTTTCTGTGTTCCGATATGGGCCATCAGGTCCTCAATAATTCCAGTTTTGATCTCCTCGGCGCTCCTGCGATGATAGTGGCGCGCACTGTTAGAGAGGCGTATCAAACCGAACAATTTTCCCTCCGGATCTTCCGCCTCGGTCACACCATCCGTGTGGAGCACGATCACATCGCCGCTGTTGAACGGAATGTCGCGCGTTGCGATAAACGGCAAGATGTTGCGTTCGAGGCCGATCGGCAGACCAAGATTGGCGGTATCGATACGCTCGATCTCTCCATTTGCACGAACGACGAGAACCTCCTCATGCTGCCCTGACAGGGTCACCCTCCCATTCTCAAAGTCAAGAAAGGCCAGCGAGAGATGCTTGTCGGTGTTGGTCCGTTCGATATTTTTATAGATGGCTCTGTTCAGTCGATCGAGAAACTGACGTGGATTGTCCTCGCCAGTCTCCTGCAGTGCGCGTGCAACGGATTGAACCATCAGCATCAGCACACCGCTTTCGAGCCCGTGGCCTGTGACATCGCCGATCCCGATCTTGACCCGCGATCCCTCTTGCAAGACGTCGTAGTAGTCGCCGCCGACCTCGTCGGCCGGCCGCATATAAGCGGCGATTTCGACCCCGTGGATGGCTTCGAGTTCGCTGGCTCTCGGCAGAACCATCATCTGGATATGTTTGGCAACTGCAAGCTCTGCACCAAGGCGCAGGTTCTCATCTCGCAATTTGCTGTTGAGGGCGGAAATCTCCTGATTTGCGTCTTCAAGCTCCTTCGTTCTTTCATCGACGATTTGCTCGAGATTTTCCGTATGGAAGCTGATCTCCTCCGCCATCCGGTTGAACGCGACCCCCACCTCTCCCACTTCGTCATGCGTCGGAATGCTTACTCGAACTGAATAGTCTTGTGCCTGGAGCCGCTTTGCGGCTGCTGCAAGCGCGCTGAGGCCTGCGGTGATCCGCTTTGAGATTCCGAAGACAGCCGCAAAGACAATCAGGAGCGAAATGATAATTGCGATGATCTGGGAGACCAGGATCCGGTTGGTCGCGCTGGAAATGCTCTGTTGCGCTGCAAGTAGGGAAGCATAGATTTCCCGCTCCGGGACGACGAAGCCGAGCATCTGGTTTTCGGCTGTGATGGACCCCGTGCTATTCCAGAGATTGACTGCCTCCAGTCGGCGAAGCGCGACGATGTGAGGTTCGGCTTCGCCATCCTCCTCCCAAATCGAAATATGCTTGATGACCGTCTTGTCGTCGGCAGGAAGTTCGAGCGCCGCAACGGCCGAATGCGTACTCTTTTTGAGCGAGCGATCGAGTCCGGTAACGCCTTGACCCGCCGCACCGCTTGCAATCTTGAGCCCGAGCGTTTTCTCGCCTTCGGGCTTGATCGCGAGCACATTGCCATTCGACATGGTGAGAAAACCGAAGCCCGTCTCAGCGACCTTCACGCTTTCGACGATTTCAGCGAGTTGATCGAGCGTTACGTCGGAAGCGACCATGCCGGCGACATCCTTGCGGTCCTTCGTCCAGAGCGGATGGAAGAAACTCACTATGAGCTTACCGGTAATCGCATCGATATATGGGGCAGTCGCCGTGATGTCATCGCCTTTTACGGGACGCGAATTCGGGTCCCTGATCCACCCCTGCCAGCGCTCATAGACGCCAGGAAAGAAGAAATCCCAGAAATTTGCGTTGTTGTGGCCCGGATAGAGCTTGTCGAAGGTTTGCGCCTGATCGGAGTAAGGAGTCGTGCGCATGATAGGTGCTGCCTTCGGTCCAACGTAATAGACCTGCAACTTCCTGGCGCCTGTTGCCATTTGGCTTGGGCCAAAAATGTCGAACGCCGCACTCTCCTGAATTTTGTGGAGAATTTCGGGCTTCGGTCGGCCATCGGGGGAGAGAAGATATCCCCAGATACTCAAGACCGAAGGCGACCCTTGTGGGCTCTGCATCCAGTTTCCCTTGGGGTCATGTACAAGCGGCGCATTGAAATAGGAGTCCGTCGCCAGCGCGTTGCCGATAGCCTCCTTCGCCTCTGGATGATCGATCAGTCTCTGCATGGAGCCTGCAAGTGCGGTAACCTCGGAGTGCATTTGGTCGAACAGGAGATCGGCGCGCAGAGCAGTCGTCTCGATATAATTCTGGAGGTATTCCTGGCTCGCCTTGGTGAGGCCGCTCTCGATCTGGTACGTCGCGTCGCGGGAAAGCCGGTTGACGTTCCAAAGGGCCACGCTCCCACCGACCAGGAGGTCGAAGAGCACCGCCCCGCCTACAACGATTATGAATTTCGCGCGGAAGCTGTTAGGCCGGAAAACGGACCAGGGTTTGCGGGAAATGGCATGCGACTCGCTCACAGTGGCTTACGTCCCGATGCAACCCAGATTGGCCAGCCGGCGTATCCCTTGGGGTGGAGCGCAGCGAAAATGTGATCCTGGAAACCCTGTCGGAACCGTCTGATGAACGCCGGCGGGTCACCTCGCTTTGTCGCCATCTCGCCTGCATAGACGTTCTCCCATGCCGCGACGACATCTGCGAAGTCCTGCGGATCGCCGTCGTGGTTAGTGACCACGAAAGACTCGACTCGAATGTCTTCGAACCCCGCCTCGACCAGGTATCGACGGCTTTTGGGGCCAAGCTCGATATCCATCTGGAAGTGCGCCCAAAGCTTGGCGACTTCACTATAGGTCCACTGGATGCTATCGGCGCGCGGTTCGCCCAGACAGTGCGAGTTCTTTTCATTCGTGATGTAGACGCGTCCGCCCGGCTTGCAGATGCGAAAGAGTTCCTTGAGAATCAGTTCGGGCTTGTTGAACACCTGCAGGGAGTGTCGGCATGTGACCAAGTCAAACTGATCTTGGTCAAGCAGCATTTCTGACGCGTCGCCATAGGTGTATTCAATTCCTCCGATATCGAACGCCGCAGCCACGCTTCGCGCATAAGCAAGGCTTGACCTGGAATGGTCGAGAGCGACAATCCGTGACGGCTGAAATTCTTTCTGCACGAGTACGGCGAAATCACCAATTCCGCAACAGATGTCGGCCATGATGATACCGGGTTGCATGCCGTGTCGCGGCAAGATTGTGCGCTCGTGGCGCCAAGTCATCTTCGTCTGTGTGCGGAGGATCGGAATGAACCCGCCTTCTTCGAGGAAGCTCTGCCCCGGATAGAAATCACTGTCATACTCTTGAACCGTGATGTTCGCTTCGATTCCGTTCAGGCGCCCGAATTTTCTGGTCGTCCACCCGACAACGCTTGACGTTACGAGTACGAACCTGAGATCTGGTCGAGCGCGACAGGCGTCAATAATGACCCGCGAGAAAGCATGAAATGCGGTGTTGTTCATT
Organism: Mesorhizobium sp. WSM4820; assembly: GCF_055811075.1. Taxonomy (NCBI): domain Bacteria; kingdom Pseudomonadati; phylum Pseudomonadota; class Alphaproteobacteria; order Hyphomicrobiales; family Phyllobacteriaceae; genus Mesorhizobium; species Mesorhizobium sp. WSM4820. Next base: position 193,126 of record NZ_JBVVQN010000003.1, read on the forward strand.
TGCGTCAATCGTTTGACGTTTACGTACAGGGTACCGCGTACACGAGCGATTGATTCCTTCAACAGGGCAATGCTGGGCGCAAGCTCATCGATCGACTGGGGCCGCAGTATTCCCGATATCGAGAACTCCTGATCGTTTACATCGTATTGCGCTCTGAAACGGGGGAAAAGGTTGTACGCGCTCAACTTGGCATGCCCTCAAGCGGAAGATCGACGACAAGGGTGATGATATCAGCGCCGACTTGCTCGACTCGAAGGGTCGCGTTGTAGTCGATGACGAGTTCCAGGAGAACGACTTCACGACTGGGCGCGAGGTCTCCGGACACTGAGTTGAGATAGCGCTCCATTGCCTCGGATCCCGTAATTTGAAACACCGCTTCTTCAAAGAATTGTCGTTCTTCGGGAATGCAAGGGAATGTCAGTTCGATCCTGTCCGTCTCACCCCGGCGTGACACCCTACAGGCTATTTCACCGCCGTAATGCCGCGTACGAAAGGCGACCTCCAATAATTCGTTCAACGCGGAGGAAAAGAGGTTTGAATGCCGTACGGAGTCAGGTCTGTTATGGCTGATCATTCGCGCCGAGTAAGTCGAGAGTTGATCGCAGAGTATCCAATCAGACATAAAAGTTTTGACGTCCAAATCGATCTGGATCATTGTCTCAAAGACTGCTTCGCCATCTTCGTCATGAGAAGCAATGTTCATTGGCGTTCCTCACTCGTTTCTGGCTGCATTTTAGTCGAGCGGTGCGACGAACCCTTCCCGGACGGCAGTTGACCTGTCTCTGGAAATCCATATCGCTCTGCCTCGCTTCCCTCAGGTTCGTCCACGCCGCTATGCATGGGGCCGGACGCTGGATCGCCAGATTTCGTCCCCACTTTCGCGTATTAGTTCCTTGGAAGATCGCCTGATGAAATCGCGCGTCGCCTCGGCTCCGAGTGGCCGTCCCAGGAAATCGCCCTGGAGGTAATCACAGTTTTCCCTGATCAGCCATTGTGCCTGTCCCGGCGTTTCAACTCCCTCCGCGGTGACGCTTATCCCCAAGCCGTGCGCCATGCCTATGATCGATCGCACGATCGTCTGACTTTTTCGATCGGTTTCTAAGTCTTTTATGAAGTATCGATCTATCTTCAAAGTGTCGAACGGGAAGTTCTTAAGGTAACTCAACGAGGAGTAGTAGGTGCCGAAATCGTCTAGCGCGATCCTTATCCCGAGGACATTCAGGGTATTCAGTGTGTCAATGTTGTCGACGGTTTGCTCGAGAAGAACGGTTTCGGTAATCTCGAGCTCAAGCCGGTCGGCGCGGATTCCGACTGCGTCGACGATCTGAGCAACCGTGTCCGTGAGCGAACCGCTCAGGAACTGCGCCGGCGACAGGTTCACGGCGACCGTCAGTGAAGACGGCCATCTCGTTGCTTGGCGGCAGGCTTCTTCGATCACCCATCGTCCAATCTCGTCCATGAGACCGTCGGCTTCGGCGATCGGTATGAACACGCTCGGAGGAATGGTCCCGACTTCGGGATGCCGCCATCGCAGCAGCGCTTCGAAGCCCACGACCGACTCGGGTGCCCGAATGAGCGGTTGATATTCAAGATAAAGCTCGTTCCGGTCCAGCGCCATTCGAAGACTGCGCCTCAGGTTTTCACGCTGTTCGAGCAGGAGCTGCATCGAGCGATTGAAAATTCGCGCACAGCCGCGTCCGTCTCTTTTGGCTGCATAAAGGGCGATATCCGCGGCCTTCATCAACTGCTCGCCCTCGGTCGCGTGTCCCGGTCCGAATGCAATTCCGATGCTCGCGCCGACGAAGACGGGGATGTCGTTGATCATAAACGGCGCCTTGAATGCTTCAATTAACGCCCCCGCGAGGCGTTCCGCTTCGGCGGGCTGTTCCGTACGCGATTGAATGACGGCGAACTCGTCTCCAGCTAACCGGTATGCGCGTTCGCCGTCCTGCAGCGTGTCCCGGATCCGGCCTGCTGCCAGTTGAAGCAACGTATCGCCCGTGCCATGGCCGAGTGTGTCATTGACCGCTTTGAAACCGTCAAGGTCGATTTGCAGCAGGGCAGTGGCATTTGGCTCATCGACCACCGACAGAGCTTGTTGCAGGTTTTCGCTGAACCCCCGCCGGTTCTGCAATCCGGTTAATGCGTCGTGCGTCGCCTGATGAAGGAGCATCATACGCTCTTGCTCTTCCGGTGAGCCCCGCCCGCCCCGCTCCCTTTCTCTGGATTCAATGATTCCAATTCCATTCGCAGCGCCGAAAACGACAGCGGAACGGGGCGCCTCCCCCAGCGATCGCTGGAGATTGACATTTATTGGAGTGCCGCCGCGCAGCACGCGAACAAATTTTTCGATGAGCTCAGTGTCGACGTTCGGATAAATCTCCCTCAGAGCGACGCCCGCAACCAGCGGGCGGCTGTGGATGCTTTTGAGGTTGGTTGCGTAGTGCGTCAGGCGGAAGTCCTGATCATAGAACGACACACCATCAGTCGTGTTCGCCAAAAAGTCCAGGAGACGCGCTTCGCTGATGGAGGACGGATGACTCGGTGAAAGCTCTTCCCTGTTCGCTCCGGCACCCTGTGCTTTCGGACGTAAGAGCCACTTCCAAAGGCGGTACAAAATCCGCATCTCCTCATCCCTACGGTGAAGCTAGCAAACCATAAGGCTAGTTGCAAACCTATAGGTTGCGGCGGTGCTTGCGGGCAAGTCATAGAGACGCCATTGGCGGAACCGTTGGCGGGAACGCAAAGATTGTGCCCGCGGATGGGCCGGACCGAAGATCCAAAAGGCTCCCCAGCTTCGGAGAATGATGGACATTCGGAGAGCAGATTGAATGGGAAGGTTGTTTCCGCTCTCCCCAGCTTTCGGCCGCACATCCCGCAAACGCTGGGCTTCCGGGAGCCATGAAGGGGCCGGAGAATTGTTGGGCAATTTTGAAGGTGGTAGCGGGAGAGCGCTACCGCCTTTCCCCACATTCAGAGAACGGCCAGTTCAGGCTTCGCTGCACTGGCTGAGCAATTTGCGCCGTTCATTCTAAGGCAGCCGTTGGCCTTGCGCTGCAATGCGCGAGGCCGACGGTGTCCTGAAATGGACTTGGCGCACGCGTGATCGAGCGTGCCCGCGGGATCAAGATTTTCCTTGCGGGCGGCGAACCTGCTATGCGGTTGCCTATTCGTAGACGAGGCCTTTGCGCCGCAGGCGCTCGCGCATTTCGTTGACATCGAGACTGAGCTTGCCGGCGGCATAGAGACTGCGCTTTTCTTCTTCCATCGCCTCGCGCCTGCGGGCGGTTTCGAGAACCCTTCCCGCGGCTTCGCGCGGCACAACGCACACGCCGTCATCATCGGCCACGATGACGTCGCCCGGCTGGATGTGGGCGCCGGCGCAGACGATCGGCACCTGGACGTTGCCAAGCGTCTCCTTGACCGTCCCTTGTGCGCTGATCGCCTTCGACCAGACCGGGAAGGCCATGGAGCGCAGGGTCGAGATATCGCGCACGCCAGCATCGATGATGAGGCCCCTGATGCCTTGCGCCTTGGCCGATTCGGCCAGCAGGTCGCCGAAATAGCCGTCCTCGCAAGGCGAGGTCGGGGTGACGACCAGGATGTCGCCTGGCCGCGCCTGTTCCAGCGCGACGTGGATCATCCAGTTGTCGCCCGGTGCGACTTCACAGGTCAGCGCGTTGCCGCCAATCCTGGCGCCATCATAGATGGGCCGCAGGCGCGCGGCGAGCAGGCCAGTCCGCCCATGTGCCTCGTGAACCGTGGCCACGCCAAGTTGGCCAAGAGCATCACAGGTTTCGATCTGCGTGCGCTCGGTCTTGGTTACGACTTTGCCCATAAGTGTTCTCCCGGAATGATGATGTGCGGCACCAGGCGCCGCACCCGAACAGTGCTCATCGGCTGGTCTAGCGCCCTTGTGCCTTCAGCCGCGCATCCAGCCTCGGATAGACCTTTCGGACATTGCCTTCGAACACGGCGTGGCGTTCGACCTCACCGAGCGAAAGTGCGTCGATGTAGCGCCGCGTATCGTCGAAGGCGAAGCCGGTTTCTGGATCGATGGCCTTGACCGCCCCGAGCAATTCGGACCCAAACAGGATGTTGGCCGGACCAACGACGCGGAACAGCGTATCGATACCCGCCTGATGATAGACGCAGCTGTCGAAGAAGACGTTGCGCATCAGGTGCTCGGCCAGTCCGGGTCTGTCCAACATCATCGCCAGGCCGCGATAACGTCCCCAATGATAGGGCGCCGCACCACCGCCATGCGGAATGATCAGTTTGAGATCCGAAAACGCGCTGAACAGGTCGCCCTGGATCAGTTGCATGAACACGGCGGTGTCCGCATTGATGTAGTGCGCGCCGGTGGTATGCAGGCAGGCGCTGCACGAGCCGGAGACGTGGATCATGGCCGGCACCTGCAGCTCGATCATCTTTTCGAAGAGGGGATACCAGTAGCGGTCGTGGATCGGCGGCGCCGACCAGAAGCCGCCGGACGGATCGGGGTTGAGGTTGCACCCGACAAAGCCGAGCTCGACGACGCAACGCTCGAGCTCTTCAAGGACCGGCTTCAGGTCACCGCTCATCGATTGCGGCAGTTGGCATACGCCGGCGAAGTTGGTCGGGAACATGTCGACGATGCGTGCGATCAGATCGTTGGAGATGTGCGACCATTCGGCATTGTTCTCTGCGCTGCCGATATGGTGGCCCATGCCCGAAGCCCGCGGCGACAGGATGGTCAGGTCCGTGCCTCGCTCGCGCTGCAGGCGCAATTGGTTCTGCTCGATCGTCGCCCTGAGCATTTCGTCGGCGATGCCGGGATAGGCGGGCATGGCGTCGCGCCTGCCTTCGACGAACTCGACCTGCGCCTTGCGAAAGGCGTGATGCCCCGTCGGTTCGCTCGTGTAGTGGCCGTGGCAGTCGATGATCATTTCGTTCTCTTCACGCACAATTTGACGCATCGTCGATCCGCTGCGCCGTTCCGCGGTTCCCGGCAAGCGGCGGACGGTGAGGTCCGCCAGATGTCCCCCTAGGGTTCGAGCACGTAGCTGGTGAAGCCGCCGTCACCGGAGGCGACGCCATTGATGGCCTCGTTGATCTGCTCGAGCGGATACGTCCGCGCCTCCAGCACCGAAAGATCGATCGCGCCGGAGCGGACCATATCGGCGATCTCCATGCCCTCGGCCGTGGTCAGCCAGGCTGAGCCGAGAAGCTCCATCGAATTGTCCATCCACCATTTGGTGTTGAACAGCATGTCGCTGCCGGTGCCGCCGATGTTGACGATGCGGCCGCCGCGTTTGACGCCCATCATCGCGTCCTTCATGGCCTTGACATCGGCCACCGCACCGAGGCAATCGAGCATGAAGTCGGCGCCGAGACCGCCGGTCTGCGAGCGGACCCAGTCGGCGACCTTCCCGTCCTGGTTGGAGAAAGTCTGGATCCGGTTCGGGGCAAGCTGCTTCAGCCGCTCGAGCAGGGGCTTGCCGCGTGCTACCGCGTAGATCGTCGAGACGCCCATGGCGAGCGCGAAGAGTGTCGCGCCGACGCCCAGCGTGCCGGTCGCACCATTGATGATCAGCGATCTGCCGGCCGGTACGCCGAACTTCTTGAGCGCGGAATAGGCCGTGCCGAGGTAGCCCATGCGGGCCGCCTGCGGATAGGTCATGTTGTCGGGGATCTTGACGATCGCATTCTGCGGCGCGCGCATGAACTGGGCGAAGCCGCCTTCCGGATAACGCTTGTAGATTTCCAGGCTGTTCCTGTTGAAGCCGAAATAGCCGTTGAAGGTAAAGTATTCGCACTTCGCCTGATGGCCGCTGACACAGGCATGACACGCGCCGCAGGAGCGCAACGGATTCACATACACGCGGTCGCCGGGCTTGATCGCCACGACCTGCTCACCGACCTGATGCACGATGCCCGCGGGGTCGAGGCCGAAGATCGCCGGCTTCATCGGCAACGGCTGATGCGGATACCAGGTTTCCCAGTTGTTCAGCACGTTGGCGAGATTGGGTACCATCCCGCAGGCCTTGACCTCGACGACCACATCCGTGCCGGACGCCACCGGCTTCGCCACGTCCTCAACACGCATCGGCTCGTTCACGGCGTGAAGCCGTGCCGCCCGCATCATGATCGTCATCGTCTGTTCCTCCCAATTGACCGGATCGCGGAGATGCCGCGTTGACATTCCTCCTAGACTGTGGATACCGTATAGTATCTGGATTGGGTGACGCAAGAGCCATTTTCCAAGGGCGACAGCATTTGGGGAAAATGTCCGGCGAACGCCGCGCCGGTTGGGTTGGCGACGAACACTTTCGCTCCGCTGGCTGGGAGAACGTCGCCGCAAACGACAATCAGGAACGGGAGGACGGGCCGGGCGGTCCGATCGACGTTCTACATGGAGGAATCAGTGCCGGAGTTCATGCTAACGCCAATCGATCTCCTGCGCATTCTGTGCGGGATCTGGTTCATTCCGCATTTCATCGGAAAGATCAGGAACTTCGAAAAGGCGACAAAGACGTTCGAGGCCGCCGGGCTGAAGCCAGGAAAGCCCTTCATCGTGCTGACGGTTGCGCTGGAGTTCGTTGCCGCCGTTGGAATGGTGTTCGGCATCTATCCGCGATGGGCTGCGGCGTGCGGCGTGGCCGTCTTGCTGGGCGCAGCCTATGCCGTGGTGCGCATCAATGGCCCGCGTTGGCGCTGGCAGTTGATGGGTCCCGAATACCCGATTTTTTGGGCGCTTGCCTGTATTGTTTCGGCCTTCTAAATTTCGGCCGATTCGGATACCAAGGGTATCTCAATGAATGGCTTGGAGGATAGCGGATGCCGCGACTGACGCGCGAACAGAGCCAGGCTCTGACTCGTGAGAAGCTTTTGCTGTCGGCGAGCGATGTCGTGGCTCGCGATGGTTACTCCGGCGCCACCATCGAACGTATCGCGGAAGAAGCCGGCTATTCGAAGGGCGCCTTCTATTCGAACTTCGAGAACAAGGAAGACATCTTCCTTCAATTGCTCGAGCGCCATGCCGGTGGCGACGTGGTCGAACTCACCGGCCTGCTCGACGGCTACGACGACCCGAAAAAGATCATCGATGCGATGTGCGATTGGGCCAACCAGAGAGCGAAGGACAAGCGCTGGGGAACGCTTGCAATCGACCTGTTGCGGATCGCCCGCCGCGACAACACACTGGAAGAGCGGCATCTGCGCCTGTTCAAGGACCAGTGGGAAGGTCTGGGCAAGCTGCTGTCGGCAAAGCTTTTTCCCTATGGCGGTTCCGATATCGAACCACTCTATGTGGGCGGCGTCGTTCTGGAACTCATCTATGGCGGCCTCTCCAGCTTCATGAAGGACGATTCACCGGGCGAGATGGTGCGGGCGACGCTCACCTCGATGCATCTGGCCCACCTCTATCGCCACATGAAGCAGCCAGCCCGCAAATAAGGCGCTTCCGATTCGCACCGGCCAGTTCCGGCTCGCAGTCGAGGCCCGTTCAGGCGCGCGACGCAAGCACACGTCATTTGTCGGGTGCCGCCACCAGCATCATCTGGAGTTGACACACGAGCTGCTCGGTCCCCCGCGTGTCCGCGGCCGTACCGAAGACCACATGGTCCGGCCGCACCAGGGCGGCGCGCGCGCCCTTCGCGGTTAGCCAGTCGGCGAGAACGCGGTCCTCTTCCACCAACAGCGAAGGGCAGGATTTCTCCTGCGCCACGCGATGCACGGCAATGCCCACCTGTCGCGCCTTGTCCAGGAGGGTGGGCGAGGGGTCCATGTCGCCAGCGATGAGAAGCTGGAACCCTGGCGGCAACGCATCGTCGAGCCGCTTCCGGCCGAAAGGCCCGATAATCCAGGGTTGAGGACATGGCTCACCGGCGCGAGGGCTCGGCGAGCCATCGATGTTGCTGGCGACAAGTCCATGACGGATGGGCGGAAAGAGGTTCTGCCGGATCTGAACACCTTGGCCCATGCGCATGGCCGCGGCCATCTCGGCATCGCGCGCCTGAGCCTTGTCCGGATCCCGCTCGCAGATGAACTGTCCAAGCCGCTTGGTGATGTCGATGACTTCGCGCATGAACGGTCTGCGCTCGGCCTGGTAGGTGCCGAGGAGGTGCTCCGATCCGCTGCCGATCGCATGGGCCAGCTTCCAAGCGAGATTGGCTGCATCCTTGATGCCTTGCACCATTCCCTGCGCGAGAAAAGGCGGGGTCATGTGGCAGGCATCGCCGGCTAGAAAGACGCTGCCCACGCGCCACTGCTCCGCAACAAGGGCGTGGAAGTTGTAGGTCGCCGAGCGCCACAGCCTGGCCTGGTCCGGCCGAAGCCAGGGCGAAAGCAATTGCCAGATACGTTCCGGGCGGTTGACCTCCGCCGGATCTTCATCCGGCAGGATCATGAACTCCCAGCGGCGTAGCTGGTCAGGCCCACACACATACGTGTGCGGCCTCGCGGGATTGCAGAACTGGACGTTGGTCTCTGGCAATGGCGCCTGCTGGTCCTCCAGTATCATGTCCACCACGAGCCAGGGTTCGTCGAAGTCGAGGTCCTCCAGCGCGACGCCGAGCCCGCGCCGTGTGAAGCTGTTCGCGCCGTCGCAACCGACGACATAGCGGGGCGCGCGCCTTGTGCGCTCGCCGCTCGCCTTGTCGTGCAAGGTCAGGATCGGTCTATCGGGGTTCTCAAGGCCGACGAGTTCCGTTGCCGTGCGCAGCGTCAGGTGGGGGAACTTCTTGCCATTGGCGCGCAGAGCCCTTTCGAGATCCGGCTGAAGGAAAGTCAGATAGGGCGGCCAGGCAAGCGGGTAGGGCTGGGCAGGGGACTCGAACCGGCGCAACAGGGTTCCATCGGCGGACCTATATTCCGACGGGCGATAGTGCCCCGTCGCTGCGGCCACGGCGTCGGCCGCGCCGATGTTCTGGAAGATCCGCATCACCTCGTGGTCCATGCCGATCGCGCGAGGCAGTGCATAGACGTCGTCAGCGGCGTCTATGCCTTCCACCCTGACGCCTGCTGCCGCAAGAAGATTGCACAAGGTGATGCCGACCGGGCCGAGCCCGACCACCACGACGTCCGCCTCATCTTGCGTCATCAGTGAGACCCCCCGCTGGTTTCGGTCCTTTGTTGGCTGGCTTGGTGCGGGCTGCCACTTGGCATCACTGCAGGAAGGCCGGCACCGTGAGCCCCAGCCGGACGGCTGCATCGGCGAGGTTTCTGGCCGTGCCCTTCGCCAGCGGAATGCCGTTGGCGGTGCGCTCCCGCCCGGTTTGGAAGCCGCGTTCGCCGGGTAGTTTGACGCCATCGGAGCTGACCGCCGGATCGAGCGCATGGATCGCGCCGGCGAGGCTTTCCACCGAGGCGAGAAAGGACGAGCTGTCGCCGAAGGCCGCCGGATTGATGGCAAGCACAAGGCCATTGAAGCCGCCGTTCTTCTCGCCGCGCAGGAACGGCGCGATGACGGCGTTGCCCACCAGCACGCTCGACAGAATTTCAATCATCAGCGACAGACCGGATCCCTTCGGCCCGGCCATCGGCAGTATGGCTGCCACTTCATGCGGATCCTGCGTTTCGACGCCGTTGGCATCGATGGCCCAGCCTCGGGGGATCGGTTTGCCTGAATCCTTGGCCGCCATGATCTTGCCGAGCGCGACGGCGGCAGTCGACATGTCGAGCACGATCGGATCGGCGCCGCCAGGCCGCGGAATGGCGATCGACAGCGGATTGGTCGACAGCGCCTCGCCCTTTGCGCCGAAATAGCTCATGAGCGGTCTCGATGCGGTCATGGCGATGCCGATGAGCCCGCGTTCGGCCAATTTGGTGGTGAAATAGCCGATCGCGCCGGCATGGGATACATCGCGGGCGCCGCACCAGCCGATGCCGAACGCTTCCGCCAGATCGGCGGCTTTGCCTGCCGCGTGCATCATGGCGACCGCGCCCGGCCCCTTTCCGTAGTCGAAGACGCAGGTCGCCCCGAACTCCCGGATCAGCGTCGGCTGTTGACCGGCGCACACGACAGCGGTCTCGATCATCTCGATGTAGCGCGGGATCCTGAGAACACCGTGCGAATCCGCGCCACGCAGATTGGCCCACACCAGCAGCCGCGCGGTTTGTGACGCCTCGTCCGGCGTATAGCCGGCAGCATTGAGCAGCGCGGTCGCAAAATCGGTCAGTTCGTTTTCCTGGGCGACGGGCATGCCGAATGTCTCCTTGTCTGGCCGCATCGACCTCAAACTGTCGGCGTTGCCGGGAAGAATTTGTCGAGCCAGCCCTTGAGCATCATCTTGGTGCGCGGCGCGTCCTCCGGTGCGAGCGGGAAGTGGGCGGTGCCCGAAATCAGCATCAGCTCGGCCGGCTGCCCGGCCTTCTCGAACAGGCGGATGGACTGCTCGGTCGGCGTGATGATGTCGTCGGCGGTGTGGAAGAACAGGGCAGGCCGGGGCGCTATGTTGGCAACCACGTCCTCCGCCCTGAAGTTCATCATGCTCCATGCCGTCTCGGTCGGGATTTCCATGATCGCCTTGGGCGACAGATTCTTGCGCAATTTTTCCGGGATCGGCACGGCGTCGAACCGCGAGATCCACAGGCTCTCGCCCGTCGCGCGCTTGTGCTCGCGGCCTTTCTCGAGCAGGCCCATGAAGCGCTCCCAGGCCTCCGGCGTGGGGTGCTGGCCGCGGAACTTCCGCTCGCCGTGACCCCAGCCGCATGAGGAGATGACGCAGGCGAACCGCTCGTCGACGCCTGCTGTATAGACCGAAACCGCGGCGCCGAAGCTGTGGCCGGTGATGCCGATCCGCTTCGGGTCGATCTCGGGGCGCCCGGCAAGGAAGGTCAGCGCGTTCTTTGCGTCGGCGACCTGATCGAAGCAGCGCACCTGGGCGCGCTCGCCCTCGCTCTCGCCGCAGCAGCGGAAGTCGAAGCGCAGCGCGGCATAGCCGAACGTCTCCATCATCTCCGCCTGGATCTGGGCGTGCGACTCGTCCTTGGAACCGACGAAGCCGTGGCAGACGATGAATGCCGGCAGCTTCTGTCCGGGACGGTGGCTGTCGGGAATGTGCAGAACCGCCGACAGTTTCAGGCCGTCGGATTCGAACGTCAGTTTTTCCTGCATAAACTATCTCCTATCCGTAGCAGCGCCCCGAGCTGCTTCGCCTTGCTTGCCTGTGTGGTCTGCCGCCGAGCCCTGCGGATCAGTCGATCCCGGCGAATGGAAAATGGTGCTCGCGCCATTCCTGGGGGGCGGGAGAACCCCAGACATTCATCTGGCGAACGTTTCCCGGGCGCTCCAAATTGGTGATGACGTTGGGTACGAAGTGGGCGTCGTCGGCGACCATGTGCATGGCGCCGGAGCACTCGACCATCGCGCCGCTGGCATCGAGGTAATAGGCGTAGGTGTTGTCGCCCGGGCGATGGCGGCCCGGCCCCCAAAGGACCTGGCGGTCGAACCCGTCGAGAATGTCGCCAAGCCGGCAATAGTCGCTGAAGTGGCTGAATTCGAAAGAGTAGTGGTGAAGCCCGACCGGACCCTTCACCAGACCCAGAATGTGGTGCTGGCGGTTGCCGCCATGCATCCAGCTCAAAGCCTCGTTGACCATGCGCTCGGTGAGCCGCATGCCGCAGATTTCGGAGAGCTGCTGCCTCGTGGCGACCGGGTCGGGCGTGATGAGATTGATGTGGTCGAGCCGCCGCGGCTTGATGCCGTTGGTCGGGTAGCGCGGATTGTACATGTCGTCGCGCGCCGGGGTGTGTATCTCGAAGCGCAGACCGTCCGGCGTCGCGAAGGTGATGCCGGCATCGCAGCACGCCAGGCTGGGTTCGCGCGAGAGGATCCGGCAGCCGGCGCCGTCGACACGCGAGGCGGCTTCCGCGACAGCCTCCTCAGTCAGCGCTTCGAGCCCGATCGTGTGGCAGGAATTCTCCTCGGAATGGAGAAGCACGAGTTCTGCTTCGCGGCCGTTCGAGCTCAGCCATGTCTCCCCCGCCGCCTGCTTGGTGACCCGCAGGCCGAGAATCTCCGTCGAGTCGTGGATCACGGCGTCTACGTCACGGACATTCAGCTTTATGTGACCGACCCCAAACACCAGGTGCATCACCAGTCTCCTTCCTATGGCCGCAGCGTGGTCCTGGCGATCTCCTTAGATCAAACTCGGCTCCACGGCAACAAATTTCGAAAAAAAGATATTATTACGAAATCTTAGAGCGACTGATCCGAGATCACGGTGTTTCGCAGCGTTCCAATGCCCTGGATCTCGATCTCGACCTCGTCGCCAGGGAAAAGGAATTCAGGCGGATTGCGGCTTGCGCCGAAGCCTGATGGCGTGCCTGAAACGATGACGTCGCCAGGGTCGAGCGGGGCGAATGTCGAGATGTAGGAGATTAGCCAGGGGATATCGAAGATCATCCGGTCGATCGCGATCGACTGCCTGCTCACGCCATTGACCCGGCTCTCCAGAAGGAGGCGAGCCGGGTCCGGAATCTCGCGCGTACAGACCATCCAGGGACCAAACGCGCCGCTGTGGTAGAAGTTTTTTCCGGGCGTGAACTGGCTCGAGTGCTTCTGCCAGTCGCGCACACTCCCCTCGTTGAAGCATGAATAGCCGGCGACGTACGCCATTGCTTCGCCGCGCACGATCTTGTGTGCGCGGCGGCCGATGATCACCGCCAACTCACCCTCGAAATCCAGCTTGTCGGAAACCGCCGGCTTCCGGATCGCCCCTCCATGGCCGGTCTGTGCTTGCGCGTGGCGCATGAACAGCAGCGGGAACTGCGGCGTCGGCTTGTCACCCTCGCGGAAGTTGGCGGCGACGCAGAAGATCTTGCCTGGGTTGGGAATCGGCGGCAGCAGGCTGACCTCAGCCAGCGGCAAGGCTTCGAGATCGCGTTCATCGGGCGTGAGGTCGGGAAACCGGCTATCGAGATAGGCTTTGAGATCTGGCGGCGCGCCGGGAACAGAATCCAGCCGCAGGATGATTTCACCGTCAACCATTCCGTAGCCGGCACCGTTGCGTTCGACGAAAGAAGCGAATTTCAAAGGCTCACCCATTACGACGTACCTTAAAAGCAGGCACTTCCGTTTTGGAGTAAACCGGATTTTCGAAAATAGGCAAGCCCATCGTAAGAAGGCGACAAGTGGCCCGGCCTCAGGTCAATGGTCTGACCGTTGCCTGGGCGTGGTGCCGAGTCCTTGGTCATCCCCACAAAGTTACGAAAAAATATTGATATTTCGAAAAATCTATGCGATCACCGGTCTGGCCTCGGGAGGAGGCCCATGCGCGAGAGAAACTCGGCATGCGCTGGTTTGAGCGAACGGGAGGTATCGACGTGACAGCAATTCCGCAGACGATGAAGGCCGCGCGCATGCACGAGATCGGCGGTCAGCTGAGGATCGAGGAAGTGCCGGTTCCGAAGCTTGGGTCGATGGACGTGCTCGTTCGCGTCAGATCGTGCGGCATCGTGCCGAACCTCGCCAACATCCTGGCGATGTGGCCGACCTGGTTTCCCCACATGCCGCAGCCGCCGCTCCCAGCGATATTCGGCCTCGACCCGACCGGCGAGATCGCGGCGGTCGGCAGCCAGGTCCACAGTCTGAAACCCGGCGATCGGGTCTACGTCAATCCGGGGCGCTCCTGCGGCTCTTGCCGTCATTGCCGGCGCGGCGACACGATCTCCTGCCGCCATTACGCCTTCCAGGGCTATTTCGGCTTTAGCCATGAAGCGCTCCAGACATTCGAGGACTACCCGGTCGGCGGTATTTCCGAGTACATGGCCGCGCCGGCGTCGGCGATCGTGGCTCTGCCCGACAACATGACCTTCGATCAGGCGGCGCGGCTCGGCTACATGGGCACCGGCTATTCCGCTCTGAAGAAAGCGCAGGTCGGTCCCGGTGACACGATCCTTGTCAATGGCATCTCCGGCACGCTCGGCATATCGATCGCAGTGTTCGGCCCGTCGTTCGGGGTCAAGAAGATTCTCGGCACCGGTCGCGACAGCAAGCTGCTGAAGGAGATCGAAGCGCTGGCGCCCGGCATCATCGAGACACATTCGCTTGACGACGGATCGCCCGACGAATGGGCCCGTTCCAGGACGGAGCATGGCGAGGGGGTCGACGCCTTCATCGACTGCAACGGTCCCGGCACGCCGCAAGAGCCTTTCCTGGCGGGCCTCAGGGCGCTGCGCCGCGGCGGTATCGCCGTCGACATCGGCGCCGTGATGGGTGCGGTTCCCATTGACGTGCACATGATGATGGACCGCAACCAGCGTCTTATCGGTTCGGCTTGGCTGACGACATCCGAGGGCCAGGAAATGGCCGACCTCGTCGGGATCGGCAAGGTCAGCTTCGATCTCCTGGAAACCCAGGCGACGCCCATGAGCAAGGTCAATGAGGCCATCTCGGGCATCGCCCAGCGCCATGGCGGGTTTTCGAATTTTGTGATCCATCCGTAATTGCATACGTTTGGGTATGCTGATACCGAATAGTATCCATGTTGTCTGGGAGGATCAAGACATGACCATTCGCCGCGTTGTCACCGGAAAGAACGCCGCAGGAAAATCGGTATTCATCAGCGACGGTTCCTCGCCGCGCGAGATGGCGCTCCAGCACACGCCCGGTTTGGTTTCGTCTCCGCAGTGGAAGATCGACGGGACGCCGGATCTGGCCAGACGGGACGGCGCCGACCCGATGGCGAGCGAGAGCACGATGCTCGCTTCGGTCGGAGGTTCGGTGTTCTGGATGATCACCTTTCCGCCGGACAGCGTGATGATGTCGCCCGACTGGAAGCCCGGACTGGCGGGTCCGGAGCACCTGAAGGCCGCGCCCGGCATCGCCGAACGCTTCGAGATGGACAATCCCGGCATGCACCAGACGCCGACGGTCGACTATGTCACCGTCGTCAAGGGCCGGCTTGTCCTCGAGCTTGACGACGGCAAGACCGTCGAACTGACACAGGGCGATACGGTGGTGCAGCAGGGCGCGCGCCATGCCTGGCGCAATCCCTTCGCCGAGCCGGTGACGATCTCGGTCGTGATGCTCGGAGCGACCACGGTCTAGGTGTTGTCGCTCCCGGGCGGATCGTCCATCCAGCGTGGTCTGGCTGGCAAAGTGCGCTCCGCTTGCGCGGCACCGGCTTCATCTGCCCAGGCTTACTGTCCGCCCGTCAGGCGATCATCTCGTCTTGCCGTTGGCGGTCCCCGTCGCCGAGATTCTTCTCGGCGACCTCGGCCAGGATCTGGCGGGCCCAGCGGTGCAGGCCGGAGTGGTGCGTGCGCTCGGTCCAGTACATGTCGACCTGGATGAAGACGTCCATCGGGAAGGGACGCAAAGCGAGCCTGTCCGAAAGGCGACGCGCCAGTCGATACGGAATCGTCGCCACCAATTCGGAGGCCGGTATCAGGCGTTCCAGTATGTCATGGCTGGAGACGGTGACGTCCGGCTCCAACTCGATACCCCTGGCGCGCAGCGCGGCGAAATAGAGAGCCTCCCAGCGCCCGTTATGGGTGACCGCGACATGCCGCGAGGCGCAATAGCGCTCAAGCGTCAGTGCTCCGCGCGTGAGCTCGTGCGCCGGGTCCATGACGCACGCATAGTGATCCGAAAACATCTTCCTACGGTAGTAGATGTCCCCGAGAATCGAGACCGGGCCAAGCACGATATCGCAGGTGTTCTCCTTCAACTGCTGCTTGCCGTCGACGGCGGACTCGAAAATGTGGATCGTCGCCTGCGGCGCCTCCTTCTGCGCGCGCCGCAGAAAGTCCGGAATGAGAAACATCCGCTCATGATGGTTGCAGGACACCGTCACGCTTCCTACGGCGGTGGCTGGGTCAAAACCCGACGGCGAAGAAAGCGCCGCCATCTGCTCAAGGATGCCGCGTGCCTGCTGGGCCAGCTGTTCGCCCTTATCGGTTGCCACGATCGAATTGCCCTGGCGGACAAACAGCGGATCGTTGAAGGCCTTTCGCAGCCTCTTGATGGCGTAGCTTATGGTGGACTGGTTGACGCCGAGAAGCTGGGAGGCGTCCGAAAACGAGGCGCGGTCCTGGACAGCAACAAGCGTCTGCAAGGCCGCGAAGTCCACACTGGCAAGCTCGTCGGGCAGCATTGCTATCCTCCTACATGCAAATTTTCGATGACATCTATCTAACTCATCGCATTGCTGAATACACGTGGATTTCGTACGCCGTTCCCCGACAGGAGGAAATCATGAGCGAAGCCGTGAAAGTGGTCGACGACGTTGCGTTCGAAGACCTGCTTGCCAATCCGTATCCGGTCTTCAAGCGCGTCCGCGACCTCGGGCCGGTCGTCAAGGTCGAGGCAGCCAACATCATGATGGTCACGCGCTTCGACGACATCATGGCCATCGAACGCGACCCCGAGACGTTTTCCTCCATCAACCCGCAGTCGCTGCTGAACACGGTGATCGGGCCGAACCTGATGCGCAAGGACGGCGACGATCATGCCCGCGAAAGGGCGGCGATGGATCCGAGCCTGCGGCCTGGTGTCGTCAAGCGGTGCTGGGCCGACCCCATGCGGGGCATTTGCGACGACGTTATTTCGCAGATCGAGCACAGGGGCGAGGCCGAACTTTTCGACGAACTCGCCGCGCCGATCGCGGCACGCGCACTGGCCGACATATTGGGTTTCGACGGCGTCGACTGGCGCACGATGGCACTGTGGTCGCAGTCGCTGATCGACGGTTCCGGCAACTACTCGCACAACCCGGAGATCGCCCGTAAGGCGAGGGAGGCAGCCAGCGGCGTCGAGAGCGCCGTCGACAGGATGCTTCCCCATCATCGGGACAATCCAAATCCTTCGATGCTGTCTTCGATGCTCCAGGCCGATCCTCCGCAGACGGTCGAGCAGATCTACGCCAACATTAAGGTCGCGATCGGGGGCGGGCTGAACGAGACCCGCGACTCGATCCTTACGCTGATCCTTGGCCTGCTGCAGAACCCGGATCAGCTCGCGCGCGTTCGCGCCGAGCCTTCGCTCTGGGGGCAGGCCTTCGAAGAAGCGGTGCGCTGGATCTCGCCGATCGGCATGTATCCACGCCGCTTGACCCGCGACACGGAGATCTCGGGGACGCTGGTCCGCAAGGGCGAGCAGGTCGGTCTGTGCGTCGGCGCCGCCAATCACGACGACCGCCGTTTCAGCGATCCGGAAAAATTCGACATCTTCCGGGAGAAGAAATCCCACCTTGCGTTCGGCGCCGGATCGCATTTCTGCGCCGGGACATGGGTGTCGCGCGCGCTGGTAAGCCAGATCGCCGTGCCGACGGTGTTCGAGCGGCTGCGCAATCTCAGGCTCAAGAATCCGGACCACGTCCGCATCCGGGGCTGGGTGTTTCGTGGCCCCACGCACATGCCCGTTGTCTGGGACGCTTGAGGAGAGTTTCATGCCGAAGATCAGGTTCCTCCTCGCCGACGGCGCCGAGCTCGCCGTCGAGGCCCAGAGCGGCCGCACCTTGATGGAAACCGCGCTTGAAAACGGCGTTCCGGGCATCATCGCCGAATGCAACGGCTCGGCGGCCTGCGCCACATGCCATGTCGTGCTTCCCGAGAACATCATGTCGAGGCTCGGGCCCATCAGCGAACATGAAAACGATATGCTGGACTTCGCCGAAGCACCGCGTGAACCTGGAAGCCGGTTGAGCTGCCAGATCAAGGTCAGCGACGCCCTGGATAACGTTTCTGTCCGCATTCCGGCCGCCTAGCGGTTGCGGCTGGCCATGCTCCACGACGTCGACCATCCCGCCGCCGCCATACCCGGCAACGAAAGCAGCATCGTGATCGTCGGCGCCGGACAGGCCGGCCTGTCGACGGCCGAGAAGCTGCGGGCGAACGGTTTTGTCGGGTCGCTCACCCTGATCGGGGACGAGGCCGATGCTCCCTACCAGCGTCCTCCGCTGTCCAAGGCATATCTTCTTGGCGAACTCGAGCGGGACCGGTTGAAGCTGAAAGCGGAGGACTGGTACGCAAAGAACCGGATCGCGTTGCGACTGGGAACGCGCGTCGCAGCCATCGACCGCGGTCGGCGGCGCGTATGCCTCGCCGATGGCGGCATGCTTGCCTACGACCGTCTCGTGCTCGCAACCGGAGCGACCGCCCGAAAGCTTCCGCAGGCGATTTCGCGCGGCCTTGCGGGCATCTTCACGATCCGCACGCTCGCCGACATCGATGCATTGCGGCCTGCGCTCGAAACGCGTGGCAAGCTCCTTGTCATCGGCGGTGGGTATATCGGCCTCGAGATCGCCGCCGTCGCGCGTGGGCTCGGCACGACAGTGGATGTCGTGGAAGCCACCGATCGGCCGCTCGCACGGGTGGCTTCGGCGGAAACGGCGAGGGCTGTGGAAGACCTTCACCGGTCCAGGGGCGTGACGTTCCATCTCGGCAGGGCGGTGAGCGAGTTGCTCGGCGCTGATCGCGTTACTGGCGCCAGGCTCGGCGACGGCACGATCATCGCCGCCGACGTCGTCGTGGCGGGAATCGGCGGCATGCCGCAAACGACGCTGGCTGCAGAGGCGGGTTTCGCTATCGACAACGGTATCGCTGCCGACGCGTACGGGCGCACGGGCGATCCGTTCATCTGGGCTGCCGGCGACTGCGCCAACTTCTCCTTGCCGGGAGGAGCGCTGCGGATGGAGAGCGTCGGCAACGCCATCGACAGCGCTGACCTGGTCGCCCGCAACATTATGGGCGCGCGCCAGCCCTACAAGCCGAAGCCGTGGTTCTGGTCGGATCAGTTCGATCTCAAGCTGCAGATCGCCGGCCTGTCCAGAACGGGCGATACGGTGGTTGTCAGGCAGGGGGCGGGCCCAGGACGGTCGCACTGGTACTACCGCGAGGGGCAGTTCGTCGCCGTCGATGGGCTGAATGCGCCGCGCGACTATCTGATCGGAAAGCGCCTCCTTGCCGTGTCGGCCAGCCTCGACCCTGCTCAGGTAGCGGATCCGGCGCTGGCGCTCGAGGCCCTGGCGAGCTCGAAATGAGGCCGACCTGGAGGGGTAGGGACGCACCGGCAGATTTTTAATGTTGACATTCTTATTAGTATCTGAATACTATTTGGTATTTTGGTGATGTGAGGCGGAAGCGGTTTTGGACGGCGCAGCCTCGTGCTCCGGCCAAGTCGCCTTGGGTCGGGCTTCGCTCGCCAAAATAACGAAAATATTAGATATTACGAAATTAGCTGGATCATCGGAGGATAATGGCCTAAGCAATTCGCTAGAGGATCGGGCGATCAACTCGTTCTCGCGAGCCGCGAGGCGAGAGGGAAGCGCCCACTGCAGCCAGAACTGGGAGGAATCGATGTTGCGACGCAGTTTCAATGTACTCATGCTTTCGGCGGCCTTGGCGGTCGGCACAATCGGCGCCGCCACGGCGCAGGACCCGGTCAGGATCGGCGTCAGCGCATCCAAGACCGGGCCACTTGCGGGCGGCGCGTCAGGCGTGCTTTGGCCGAACATCAAGCTGTGGGTCGAGAAAGTGAACAAGGCCGGCGGCCTCAAGGTCGGCGATCAGATGCGGCCGATCGAGATCGTCGAGTATGACGACAAGTCGTCGCCGGAAGAGGCGGTCAAGAACATTCAGCGTCTTGCCACCCAGGACCAGGTCGACCTGATCATCCCGCCATATTCGACAGGCCTCAATCTCGCGACCGCCCCGCTGATCGCGAAATATGGCTACCCGCAGATCGTCTCCACCGGCAATGCCAACGATCTCGACCAATTCGTCAAGCGTTGGCCGAACACGTTCTGGCTGCTCGGTCCGGCACAGGGCATCGCCGACGGTATCGTCGGCACGCTCAAGGATCTGCGCGACGCCGGCAAGATCGGCAATCGGGTCGCGGTGGTCAACGTCTCCGATGCCTTCGGCCTCGAAATGATCAAGACTGGCAAGCCAGCGCTCAAGCAGGCCGGTTTCGATACCGTCTACGAAAGCTCCTATCCGCTCGGCAACCAGGACGTCGCTCCCGTGATAGCAAGCGCAAAGGCGGCGAACCCCGACGCCTTCGTCGCCTACTCCTACCCGCCGGACAGCTTCGCTCTCACCGAGCAGGCGCAGTTGCAGAAGTTCGACGTCAAGGCATTCTTCGTTAGCGTCGGCGGCAATCTCGACGCCTACGGAAAGCGCTTCGGCGCCGCTGCCAACGGGGTCCTGATCATGGGCGGTGTCAATGCCAGCGATCCCGTGTTCGAGGCCTATCGCAAGGAGCACCTCGAGGTGACGGGCCAGGAAGCCGATTGGTGGGCAAGCCCGGTGGCCTATGCCAGCCTGGAGATCCTGCAACAGGCCGTCGAGCACGTCGGCAGCCTGGATAAGGAAGCGCTCAACAAGGAAATCCAGTCGGGCACCTTCAAGACCGTCATCGGCGATGTCCACTTCGACAACAACATCAACAACAACAACTGGACGGTGGGCCAGTGGAGCGATGGCGTCGTTCATGGCGTCAGGGCGACCGGGAACCTCCAGGGCGTGCAGCAGCCAGTGATCAAGCCCGTCTGGCCCAGCAACTGATCCGATCCTCCCAGGGGCCTCGGCGTCCTCGTGGCGCCAGGCCCTCACCGCGAGAATACCAATGCTCATCCTGCTGACAGGCCTGCTCCTCGGGGGCACCTATACGCTCATCGCCCTCGGGCTCACGCTGCAGTACGGCGTGGCGCGCATAATGAACCTCGCCAATGGCGAGACGCTCGTCGCCGCGTGCTTCGTCACATTCTGGCTGTATGCGGGCTACGCCATCAATCCGCTTCTTGGCCTGCTGGTGATCGGCCCCGGCGCTTTCGTCGTCAACTGGCTGATCTATGCCTGGCTGATGCAGCCTCTGGTGAAGCGGGCCAGGAACCGAGGCATGCTCGAGGTCGATTCGATCCTGGCGACTTTCGGACTGCTGTTCCTGTTCCAGGGGCTGATGCTGCAGGCCTTCGGCGGGTCCTATTTCAACTATGAGTTCCTCGCCCAGCCCTTCTCGATCATGGGCGACTCGTTCGGCCTCAACCGCGTCGTGGCCTTTGTCGCCGCGGCCGTCATCGCCGCCGCTCTCTACGTCTTCCTCTACCACACCGACCGCGGCACGGCCGTTCGAGCCGTCGCCGTCGATCCGCGCGCCGCAAGGCTCGTGGCGATCGATGTGCGCCGGACGGCGGCCTTTGCTTTTGCCCTGGGAGGCTCGATCACGGCCTGCGCCGGCACGCTGCTGTCGACCTTCTACACGTTCAACACGTCGATGGGCGTGCTGTTCACCATGAAGGCGCTGATCATCGTGATCATGGGCGGTGTCGGCGACATTCGTGGCGCGGTTCTCGCAGCCCTCGTGCTTGGCCTGACCGAGACGCTCGTCGCCAGCCTGCTGGACCCGGGGCTGACGCTGGCGGCCAACTACGCCCTTTTCATCCTCGTTCTGCTGTTCCGGCCGCAGGGCATCTTCGGAAAGCGGCCGGCGTGATGAACATTCCGCGCAATGAACTTCTGGCTGTTGGTGCCGGCCTTGGCGGCGCGGCTGTGCTGGCCTTTCTTCCCCTGGTCACCGAGGGGTTCTGGCTGTCGGTCAGCGTCAACATCATGCTCTATGCGGCGATATGCACGGCCTGGGCGATCTTTTCCGGGTCCACGCACCTGGTCTCGTTGGCGAGCGCCGCCTTCTTCGGCGTCGGGACCTATTCGGTCGCGATCTTCATCGACGTCCTGCCTTTCCCGGCGCTCATCCTCATCGCGGTCGCAGCCGGCGCCTTGCTGGCCATATTGGTCGGATTGGCGACCCTCAGGCTCTCAGGAGTCTATTTCGTGATCTTCACGCTAGGCCTTGCCGAACTCATGGGCCAGATCGTGACCTGGGTACAAACCAATTTCGGCGGCACGATCGGGTTATACGTCTTCACCGATCTCACCGAGGCGCATCTCTACTGGATGCTGCTTGCGCTGACGGTGATCGTGTTCATGACCGGGTGGCTCATCAACAGGTCCCGGCTGGGCCTGGCGTTGCGCATCATCGGCAATGACGAGGCCGTGGCGCGTCATGTCGGCGTCGACACCGCTCGCGCCAGGATCATCTTGTTCGCGGTCTCGGGGGCCTTCATTGCCGTGGCCGGCGCAATCATGGCGCCTCGTTATTCCTACATCACGCCGGACGCGGCCTTCAATCCGATGACATCGTTCCTCGTGGTCATCATGGCTCTGCTCGGCGGGACACGCCGCCTGTGGGGTCCCCTGGTCGGCGTCGTCCCTTTCACCCTGGTGATGGACTTCATCTCGGGCCACTTCCCGAACCAGACGGCGGTGATCGTCGGCATCGCTTTCCTGTCGATCGTCTATGTGCTTCCCGACGGTGTCACGGGCCAGCTGGAAAGCCTGTTCCGTCGTCGCCGTCCAACCGACCAGAGCTTGCTGGCAACGACCGTGGAGGAGGGGAGATGAGCGTTCCTTTGCTGGCCATCGACAGGGTGCGCAAGGCCTTCGGCGGCCTCGTCGCCGTCAACGATGTGAGTTTCGAGGTCGCCCAGGGTGAGCTGTTGGGACTGATCGGCCCGAACGGTTCAGGCAAGACCACGATGCTCAACCTCATATCGGGGGCGCTGTCGCCGACATCGGGCAATATTCTCCTGTCCGGACAGCCCATCGCCGGACTGGCAGCCCACAAGATCGCCCGGATTGGGGTTGCCCGGACCTTCCAGCTGGTACGCGTCCTGCCGTCCATGAGCGCGGTGGAGAACGTCGTCGCCGGCGCCGTCTTCGGGCACAACAGGCTCTGGGGCGGCGAGGCACTGACGCTTGCCCGCGAACTGCTGGCACGCGTCGGGTTGAAGGGCCGCGAGGAGATTCCCGTGGCGGCAATGACCTATATCGACCAGAAGAGAATAGAGCTCGCCCGTGCCCTTGCGAGCAACCCTCATGTCCTGCTCCTCGATGAGTGGCTCGCCGGCCTCAACCCCAGCGAACTCAGGATCGGCATGGCGCTCATCCGCGAGATCAGTGCGCAGGGCCGGACGATCATCATGGTCGAGCATGTGATGGATGCCATCCGCTCGCTTTGCCAACGCTGCGTCGTCATGAATTCCGGTACGAAGATCGCCGACGGCATCTCGGCCAGCGTCCTGGCCGACCCGGAGGTTGTCCGCGCCTATCTGGGGGACGACGACGATGCTTGAGGTGTCCAATCTCGGCGTCCGCTACGGACGCCATGTTGCGCTCGAAGGCGTTTCCGCACGCGTTTCCAAAGGCGAGATCTGCGTCATCCTGGGTGCCAACGGCGCGGGAAAGTCCAGCTTCCTCGGCGCTGTCGCCGGGCTCGTCGGGACGAAGGCCGGCACGAGGATCGTCATGAACGGCAAGGATGTCACGAAACTCGACGCCCATCTGATGGTGGAGGAGGGGATCGCGCTCGTCCCGGAAGGCCGAGGCATCTTTGGCGAACTCACCGTGGCGGAGAACCTGCGGCTTGGAAGCCATGCCAGGCGCGCAAAGCCTGACGCGGGCAAGATGCTTGATTTTGTCTACGGGCTGTTCCCCCGGCTGGCCGAACGCCGTCGCCAATTGGCGCAGACGATGTCGGGAGGGGAGCAGCAGATGGTCGCGATCGGCAGGGCGCTGATGTCGAAGCCGGACATCCTGATGCTGGACGAGCCATCGCTCGGCCTGTCGCCACTGCTGGCCAAGGAGCTGTTCAAGTCACTGGCCGCCATCGCCGCCGAAGGTTTCGGCATCCTGCTCGTCGAGCAGAACGCGCGGCTGAGCCTCAAGACCGCCGATCGCGGCTACCTGATCGAGACGGGAAGGATCGTCGGAGAGGACACGGCGCCAAACCTGCTCAAAGATCCAAAAATCATGAGTGCCTATCTCGGCGACGCCGCCGCGGCGGCAGCGCATTAGCGCAACTGCCGCACGCCAACGATCTGCTGGTGCCGCCCAATATCGGGCAACCTGATCCACCAGGGTTGCCGCGGCCGCGGCGGATGCCATAGATGGCTATCATTGGCGCTTGAAATTGGTGGAGACTACATGCCGGACCCCACGAAGACGATCTCCCAGGCAAAATCCCATGGCGGGGTGCAGGGCGTCTATTCGCACCTGTCGACGAGTTGCTCCTGCGACATGTCGTTTGCCGTTTTCGTGCCTCCACAGGCCCGGGAAACGCCTTGCCCGGTGGTGTGGTATTTGTCGGGACTGACCTGCACCCATCAAAATGTCATGGACAAGGGCGAATACAGGCGCATGGCCGCCGAACTGGGGCTGATTGTCGTCTGTCCGGACACCAGTCCGCGCGGCGCCGACATCCCAGATGAGAAGGACAATTGGCAGTTTGGCTGCGGCGCCGGCTTTTATCTCGATGCGACGCAGCAGCCTTATGCCGAGAACTACCGGATGTATTCCTACATCGTCGAGGAATTGCCGGCGTTGATCGCTGCGAATTTTCCGGCAGACATGTCGCGCCAGGCCATCACGGGCCATTCGATGGGCGGACACGGCGCACTGACCATCGCCTTGAAAAACCCGGAGCGGTTCAGGAGTTGCTCGACCTTCGCGCCAATCGTGCAGCCAAGCACAGCCGGCTGGTCGAGGCCGGCCCTCGAAAAATACCTCGGCATGGATGAAGCCGCGTGGCGGATCTACGACACCACATCGCTCATTGAGGATGGGCACCGCTTTCAGGAATTTCTCGTCGACCAGGGGACATCGGACGGGTTCCTGAATGACGGGCTAAGGCCTTGGCTCCTGGAGGCGGCCTGCGCCAAGGCCGGCATTCCGCTGACACTGCGCATGCAGGATGGATACGACCATTCGTATTTCTTCATTTCGAGCTTCATGGACGACCATCTGCGCTGGCATGCTGAGAGGCTGTTGCTTGACGGCTGAGGCCAACACGCCGCCCTGGCCGGTATCGCGCCGCTTCGACGCGGGAGGTTTGATTATTTCGAAAATCCGCAGTAATCTCCGCGATAATTCAATGCGGAGTCGTATGCATGGGTAACAGTCTCAAGCCCGCCGGAGAGACACGCGCTGGGGATGTGTTGGCGCGCATGCGGAGCGACATCATCAGCTGTGCCTTGAAACCCGGATCCAAGCTGCGCTTCGAGACGTTGAGGGAGTTGTATGAAGTCAGCTTCTCCACTCTGCGCGAGGCCTTGTCGCGGCTGGTGGCCGAAGGCTTGGTTGTGGCGGAGGGGCAGCGTGGGTTCCTGGTCGCGCCAGTCTCGCTGTTCGATCTCAACGATCTGACGGATGTCCGCGTGCTCGTCGAACGGCAGTGCATCAAGCTGGCAATCGATCGTGGCGACGATCGCTGGGAGGCGGACATCATGGCTGCGTTCCATCGGATGGACCGCCTGCAAAGCCGGCTTGGTGCGAGCTACTATCTCTCCGACGAATGGGCCACGTTGCACAGTGCGTTCCACCTGTCGCTGGTCGCTGCATGCGGTTCGCCCAATCTGCTCGAAATCCGGCAGAAGCTCTTCGAGCGCGCCCACCGCTATCGCAGGATGTCCTCTCAGTTTCGCCCGCAATGGCGCGCAAAGGACGTCGAGCACAAGATGATCATGGACAGGGTCATCGCCCGCGACACGGCCACGGCGCAGGATCTGGTCGACCGGCATATCCGCGAGACGACCGAGAACGTCATTGCTCATGCAAGCCACCTTTTCGCGCAAGGTGGGACGGCCGATGCCTTCAGGCGTCCGGATCCCGTGGCCGCCGAGTAGGCCACGGCAAGTTTCACTTGGCGCAATCCGTGGGTGATGGTGGCGAACCAGCCTGAACGAACACTGCCGATGGGACCCGCTTCCATCGAGGACCATCCGGCAGGCGACAGCCTGCCGGATGGTCACCGTGAGTTATGAACCGGCACGCCCTTCAACCTGAATCACGAGGCTCACGTCGTCGCCGATCATTCCGAGCGCGGCCTTCATGCCGAAGTCGCTGCGTTTGATCGAAGTTCGCGCACTGAAGCCGACGACGTGGCTCTTGTCCCACGGGTTCTCGCCTTCCTTGTTGAAGGTGACGTCCAGCGTGGCCGGCTTTGTCACCCCTGCGATCGTGAGATCGCCCATGATCGTTCCGGATTTGGCATCGACCGCCTTGAATTCCCGCCCGACAAAGGTGATCTGCGGGAACTCGGTTGCATTGAACCAGTCGGCGCCCTGGATGTCGCTATCGCGTTGGCTGTTGTTGGTCGAGATGCCGGCAACTTTCACTGCAACGTCGAGGCTGCTGTCAGCCGGGTGGGCGGCGTCGAACGCGAACGTGCCCGAGAACTCCTTCGCCGTTCCTATCACTTGCGAGAAGCCGAGATGCTCGATGAAGAAAGCAATGCCCGAATGCACGGGATCGATTTCGAACGTCCCGGCCGCGGCTGTTTCGGCGGCTAGCGGCAACCAGGCGATCGTGGCGGCAAGCAAGGTGGTCCGCAGTAGTTTCGACATAGGTGTAACTTCCTCCCTAAACTGGTTTCCGACAGTTCTCTTCCGGGTCATACCGGGAAGCTTGAGCCATACCGCGCGATCACAATCGCCAGGGATGCGCCGACTGGCAGCAGGCAAATCCCGACAAATGCGGCGAGGCGGACGGCTTTGTTCGTGGCGCGGATCCGGCGCAAAACCGGATCGACGACAAAGGGCGCGACAAAGACCAATGACAGCACGGCCAGCGCCGGCATGTCGGTCTTGCGCGTGATCAGCGTGACGGTCTGCGCGACCGCTATCATGCCACCTGCTCCTCCCAAGAGGGATGCGGAGCGGAATCCGAAATCCGGATTTGAGATATTGGTGGCGACAATGGCCGCTAGGGCGGCTGCGAAAAGCAGGCTGAGCTGGAAGCTCGAGGACGATGCCCCCAATAGCGCGATCGGCGCGAATCCGGCGCATGCGATGCCGAGCAAGGCGGCGTGCCTTGTGCCGGATTCGTCCTCGGCCCGGTCTGTTCCACCGGAAAGGCCATGCATCACCAGTAGGCCCCATAACGCGGCCACCGCCACTTCCGGGAGCGCATCGGGCAGCCGAGCCGCTCCTATATACGCGGCGGACGCGATCGGCTGGGCAAGGGCAAGTGCGCGACCCAGCATGCCACGGCCGACGGCCTCGGCCAGGATACCGAGCGCCGTTCCAATCGCGGCGACGAAGAAGACCTTGTTGACCGCACCTACTGGCGGGAAAGACGGCACCTTGTTGTAGGCCAGCCAGTAAGCGACGAGGAAGGAAGCGGGCACCAGGAGGTCCGTCCAGAGCTTCCCGGCGCGAAGCCAGCGCAGCAGCCCTGCTGCCACAAGCGCCAGCAAACCAGCCGTAACAATGCCGAGGATCATCGCTTCCTGTGGCGATCGCGCCAGGCCGCTCATGTCAGCTGTTCCGCAGCGCGTCGAACTGTCGGCTGCTGATATCGGCGACACTCTTGGTGGGGCGCATGTTTCCTCCTTCGGCTCGATGTTGCATCAGCCGACTCCTTCGTTCGGTATATTGACATACCGTATGTTTTTTAGATACTATATAGTATCTCAATTATTATGCGTCTGTCAATGTGCACGGCATCACGGCCGTAGAACCGAACCGCATCTCGCCAGAGACCAGTGCCTGCGCCGGAGTTTCAACGGAGGATATCGCCATGACTGACCAGGAATCTGCCGGCCTCGCCGATCTTCGGCTCGCGGGCGGGGCGCAGGGGTTCAACTGGCTTCCTGTCTTCGTCGCCGACGAACAGGGCCTTTTCGAAAAGCACG
This sequence comes from Mesorhizobium sp. WSM4820, assembly GCF_055811075.1. NCBI lineage: Bacteria > Pseudomonadati > Pseudomonadota > Alphaproteobacteria > Hyphomicrobiales > Phyllobacteriaceae > Mesorhizobium > Mesorhizobium sp. WSM4820. The sequence continues at coordinate 220,802 of NZ_JBVVQN010000003.1, forward strand.
GCATCCGGATCGACTACAAGCGCATGGGCAGCGTCGAAAAGGCGACCGCGGCCGTTCTCGACGGCGAAGCGGATCTGGCGATTACGCCGCCGGAAGGCGCCGTTGCCGACTTCGTCAGGGGAGGAGAGCTGCGTATCGTGGCAGCCAACGCCGTGCGCTTGCCGATGTCGATCGTGGCGCGCCCGGGCATCGGCTCGCTTGCCGAGCTGAGGGGCAAGAAAGTCGGCACGTCCTCGCTGACGGAGGGCACCGCGATCTACACGCAGATCGTGCTGGCCGCGGCAGGGCTGCACTACCCCGGCGATTATGAGTTTGCCCTGGCCGGCATTCACACCAAGCGGTGGGAGGCGCTGCAGGCAGGCGAAATCGATTGCGCTCCGCAGCCCGCACCATGGAATTTCCTCGCGCAGGACCAGGGCTACAATCTGCTCGGGGAAGTCAGCGCCGCAATCTCCGAGATCGTCTTCACCGCTGTCATCGGCAAGGCATCCTGGCTGGCAGCGAACCGCGATCTCGTGACCCGCTTCCTCAAGGCGCTGATCGAGGCGCATTCGGTCACGAATGACGCGGCCAACCATGGCATCACCCTGCCGATCTTCCAGCGCATTACCACACCCGACAGCGAGTCCCTGGCGCGACGGGGCCTGGAATATATGCGTGGCATGGGCATGTGGCCGCAGGGCCTGGCCGTGCCAGACAAGGCGCTCAAGACGACGATCGACCTGATGGTCAGGGCGAACCTGCTCGACAAGTCGAAGTGCGATGCTGCCGAGGGCGTCTTCGACAGGCGCTATCTGGAAGGCGCCGCCTGATCACCAGCGGCCGGCGAAAATCTTTCCACCGGCAGGCGCACGATGTTGTCTTTTATCGTGCAGCCCTTGCTGATCGGATCAAGCGCGCTTTCAGGGAGGAGTAAAACGCGTGCTGCTCTTCCTCGACTCTGAAATCACCTGGCGCTTGAAAACGAGGGCGCCACGTTACTTCTTGATCAATTTCAAACGGAGGCGCTACCATTTTGCATAGATTTGTTCGATATATCAATGATTTAAGGAGTTTTGGTAGCGGGAGAGGGACTTGAACCCCCGACCCCAGGATTATGATTCCCGTGCTCTAACCAACTGAGCTACCCCGCCAGGGCGGCGAAAGGCCCGAAATCCGCCTCAAATCAGAGGGCATGTCGAAGCGTTCGCCAAGGTCGGGCGGATATAAGGTTGGGACGCCAAGCCTGTCAAGCATCGATGCAGCCGGTGTCGATGCAGCCGGTCTGGCGCCACACTCTATCGCATCCTGTCGCGTCGCCAAGCTTCACGGTCTTGAGACGTACTTTGTGTGTCCAGGCGGACGCACCTCGCTCTGATGGCCGAAAAGCTTTGCCGGGCAGACAATCGGGCACAGAAATGCCGGGTTGAGTTCGGCGGGGCGCGCCGCTATGTCTCGGCCACGAAATTCTAGAGTTGGAATGATGAAACCGCGCATTGCAGTCCTCGGTTGCGGATACTGGGGCAGCAACCACATCCGCACCCTCAAGGCGCTCGGCGCGCTGCACGCGGTCTCGGACGTCAACCCTGCCCGCGCCGAAGGTTTCGCCAGTGAGCAGGATTGCCTGGCGATCGAGCCGGAGGCGCTGTTCGTGCGCAGCGACATCGACGCCATCGTGATGGCGCTGCCGCCGCAGTTCCACGCCGATATGGCGGTGCGCGCCGTCCAGGGCGGCAAGGACGTGCTGGTGGAGAAGCCGATCGCACTGACGGTGGCCGATGCCGAGCGTTCGGTGAAGGCGGCGGTCGACAATGGCCGCGTCTTCATGGTCGGTCATGTGCTGCGCTTTCATCCCGCCTTCGAGACGTTGAAGGCGCTGATCGACAATGGCGAGCTCGGCGAGGTCCGCTATATCCATTCGCACCGGCTCGGGCTCGGCAAATTCCACACCGAGAACGATGCGCTGTGGGACCTGGCGCCGCACGATCTGTCGATGATCCTGGCCATCACCGGCACGGAACCGATCGAGGTGCGTGGAGAAGGGGCAGCGCTCCTCGACAATCTCAGCGATTTCGCGCATCTGCACATGCGCTTTCCCAACGGTCTGCGCAGCCACCTATTCGCGTCGCGGCTCAATCCCTACCGCGAACGGCGGCTGACCGTGGTCGGCACCAAGGCGATGGCGGTGTTCGACGATGTCGAGCCGTGGGAGCGCAAGCTCGCCGTCTACCGCCACGCGGTCTGGCAAGACAGCGGCCAATGGGCCTTCACCACCAACGAGCCGTCCTATGTTGCAGTGGGCGAGGGCATGCCGCTGACGCGAGAGCTCGAGCATTTCATCCAGTGCATCGAGACGCGGGCAGAACCGCGTACCAGCGGCGAGGAAGCCATCAGGGTGCTGCGTATCCTGACCGCTGGCACGGTTGCCCACACCGGATCGTCTTCCTGAGAGAAGTGCGGCTGTATCAGAGCCTGATCGATCCCGATAGATCGGGATTATCGTCTATTCGGCGGGAATCTGCGTCGGCCGGGCCGCTAGCCGCGTCAGCATCGCCTCGGCCTCGGCACCGCGTTCGGAACGCTCGATGAAGCCGCCGCCGAAAACGCGGGCCTCGTTGCCGTCGTCGGAATAGAGCACGCAGGCCTGGCCGGGCGCGATACCGGACTCGCCGTCGACCAGTTCCACCGAAGTGATCCCGGCGTTGTGACGCAGCACGGCCGGGCGTGGCGGGCGTGTCGAGCGGACCTTGGCGAAAAGCTCCAGCCCGGTGGCCGGAATATCTGTCAGCGCAGCGTCGCCCAGCCAGTTCATGTCGCGCAAATAGATCTTGTGCGTTTCCAGCGCCTCGCGCGGGCCAACGACGACGCGGGCCCGGTCGGCGTCGAGATGGACGACGTAGAGCGGCTCGCCCGAGGCAATGCCGATGCCGCGGCGCTGACCGATCGTGTAGCGCAAAATGCCTTCATGGCGGCCGAGCACGCGGCCGTCGATATGGACGATGTCGCCCGGATTGGCAGCAGTCGGCTTCAGCTTGGCGATGATATCGGAGTACTTGCCCTGCGGCACGAAGCAGATGTCCTGGCTGTCCTGCTTGGCAGCGACCGTCAGCCCCATTTCCTCGGCGATGGCGCGAACCTGCGGCTTCGACAGGCCGCCGAGCGGAAAGCGCAGGTAGTCGATCTGCGCCTGTGTGGTGGCGAACAGGAAATAGCTCTGGTCGCGATCTGCGTCGACCGGCCGGTACAGCGCGCGATGGGCGCCGTTGGCGCCGGAGCGGATGTAATGGCCGGTGGCCAGCGCCTCGGCGCCGAGTTCCTTGGCGGTCGCCAGGAGGTCGGCGAATTTCACCGTCTGGTTGCAGGAAACGCAAGGGATCGGCGTTTCGCCGGCCACATAGCTCTCGGCGAAGGGGTCGATCACCGCCTTGCGGAAACGCTCCTCGTAATTAAGCACATAATGCGGAATGCCGAGCGTTTCGGAGACGCGGCGGGCATCGTCGATGTCCTGGCCGGCGCAGCACGAGCCGGCCCGGTGCGTTGCCGCGCCATGGTCGTAGAGCTGCAGCGTGACGCCGACGACATCATAGCCTTCATGCTTCAAAAGGCCGGCAACAACCGACGAATCGACGCCGCCCGACATGGCGACAACGATGCGGGTATCTTCGGGGCGTCCGGGAAGGTCGAGGCTGTTCATGGTTCTTTCGTTCTGCACGGCGCCTGGATGACGGCGCCTGAATGCCAATGGCCGGAATATAGGTCAAGCTTTCCGGGTGCGCCAGCTTCGCGAACCGGCCGATTTTTTGAACGGATTCGGGCGCTTGCTGGGCAGATGCCTCAAATGCCGACGAAAAGACTAACGCGGCGTTCATGATCCTTACCTAGCTATTAGGGATCGCTTAGGCAAATTTTAAAGCTGTGGCGGTAATGTGGTGGGGATTGGGTCTTTGAGTTTTTAGTAGAGAGTACGATGACCGATCTTGTTAGACCGCGCGTCAAATATGTTATCGGGCCTGACGGCAGCCCCCTTACGATTGCCGATCTGCCGCCGACGAACACACGTCGCTGGGTTATCCGGCGCAAGGCGGAAGTGGTGGCGGCTGTACGGGGCGGGCTGCTGAGTCTCGAAGAGGCATGCCAGCGCTACAAGCTGACCACCGAGGAATTCCTGTCCTGGCAGGCGTCGATCGATGAATATGGCCTTGCCGGCCTGCGCACAACGCGCATCCAGCAATATCGGCATTAGGGCTGGTTCAAGGATGTCAAAAGGCGCGGCAATCCGCGCCCTTTTTGCTTTGCCGACAGGGTTTTCTCTGCTTCAGACGGTCAGCACCACCTGCCGATCGGGCTGACAACAGGCATGAGCAGCGCCTGCTTCTTGGAGCAAGCATTTTTCGCGTCGACCTTGCCGAGTTCCGCAAGCCTGCGCGGCCGGCCCCGAGCCGAACTCGGCCGGAACCTGGTGGGCTGCTCAATCAGATAAAGTCCTGGCCGGAATCGCCTGCGCCCGACATCAGCCCAGATGCGGGCGGTCGCGGAGCATCAAGGGGATTTGGCAGCGTAGGCCTGAAACTGGCAGTTGCTCGACCAATGAGCGGCGACATTCCAGATGGGCAACGACCTGATCGCTGGGTGCTGACCGGCCTTAAAGCCTTGTTTTCAGCCGATCATGGCGCTGCGGCCGCCGGTCTCGGCGTCTCGGATCTTGGTGTCGCGTGATTCGAGCATTTCTGCTTTGGAAAGCTCCGCTTCGGCTTCGCCGAGCAGTGATTCGGCAACGCTACGCTGCTGGGCGAGGTCGCTTTGCGAATTTCTGAGATTGTCGCGGCGCAAGCGTGCTGCCTTGGCGAAGGTCGGATAGGCAAAATGGTTGATGTCGGTGATGCCGGCTTTCTTTTCTTCGGCAGTGATCTGGAGTTCCAGTTCGACAGCCATGCGCTCGAATTCGGCGATCATCATGTCGAGTTGCAGCAACTGCCGCCGCTTCTCGTTCACCTGAAACTGCTTCAGCCGAACGAGGTTTTCACGTGACTTCATGATTCGGTACTCCTGGAAACGCACACCTGCACATATCGTCTAATCCGCCTGGCAAACTCAGGCTTCGACCCGCTTCCACCGACTTTACCAGAACTATGGGAAACAAATTCCTAAAGTTTTTTGCCGGCGGTAACCATTCGTTTACGGGCATTGTTAATCATACGGCTCAGGACTTAAGGCCGGGTAAAAATTCCGGCCCCGACGCGGAAGCACGGCTAGCGAGTCCCTGGAGTCACTTAGTCTGGCTTATTAATGTTTTGCATTAGCGGTTTGGTTCTTAGATTCGCTATTAGATTCAACAAGGTGTAGAAAAGGGTTAAAAAATCTGGTACCGTCAACGGCACGGAATTAGGTTTTGTTAACCATTCGATGGCAGCCTCTGCTCAGGCAATCACTGCTCCGGTCCTGGACGGGTCGTGAAATGGTCCGGCAGCAGAAAAGGGGAATGAAATGCGTGTTCTGCTGATAGAAGATGACAGTGCGACCGCACAGAGCATCGAGCTGATGCTGAAATCGGAAAGTTTCAATGTCTATACGACCGATCTTGGCGAAGAAGGGGTCGATCTAGGTAAGCTCTACGACTACGACATCATCCTTCTCGACCTTAATCTCCCCGACATGTCGGGATACGAGGTGTTGAGAACACTTCGCCTTTCCAAAGTGAAGACGCCGATCCTTATCCTCTCCGGCATGGCCGGCATCGAGGACAAGGTACGTGGCCTCGGCTTCGGCGCAGACGACTATATGACCAAGCCGTTCCACAAGGACGAACTGGTCGCCCGCATCCACGCCATCGTGCGGCGTTCCAAGGGCCATGCCCAGTCGGTCATCACCACCGGCGACCTGGTGGTCAACCTTGATGCCAAGACCGTCGAGGTCGGTGGCCAGCGCGTGCATCTGACCGGCAAGGAATACCAGATGCTGGAGCTGCTCTCGCTGCGCAAGGGCACCACGCTCACGAAGGAAATGTTCCTCAACCACCTTTACGGCGGCATGGACGAACCGGAACTGAAGATCATCGACGTCTTTATCTGCAAGCTGCGCAAGAAGCTCGACGCTGCTTCCGGCGGCCAGAACTACATCGAGACGGTTTGGGGTCGCGGCTACGTGCTGCGCGAGCCGGAAGACATCCGCGTCAGCGCCTGAGCTGACGACGCCGATCCGATCGATTCTTCCGACAAAAATCCGGCTTCGGCCGGATTTTGCGTTTTTATGTCATGTCGCAGATATTGGAGCGCCGATTTCCGCGGCCATGCGCCAGCGGCGGCGAATCAGGCGGCAAAACTCAAGGTGCGGAAGCGCTCGAGAAGTTGCGGCCGAGTGAACGGCTTCAGCAGATAGCCTTGGGCGCCGGCGCGCTTTGCCCGCATGATCGAAGCGACGTCGACCTCAACCAGCAAAATCAGGATCTGGGGTTGTATCGGACTTTCCATGGCGCGTACGCGGCGAATGACGTCCTCGGCCTGCATGTCCGGCAAGGCGCCGTCGACAATGATGATATCCGGCATGTCGGCAGTGCACATCTCAACCGCATCAAGCCCGCTGGCAGCTTCGATGACCAGCATGTCGGAACCACCCAGGATGCGTTTTGCAACCCTCCTGATGACGCTCGAATCGTCGATGAACATGCAGCGTTTCATTTCCGGGCCCTCTTTGCCATGCGGCAATCCGGCAGCGTCGCGGTCTGGAAGGCACCGTATGGTCAATCCGGTAAAGAAGCTGAAAAGCCGATAGGTAAAATTTTTGCAAGAACAGCTTTTACGGAAACTTCTTGACCGATGCTTCGGCCGAACTAGCCTTTGGGGTTCATTTCATTCGACCGTGATGGTGCAGTAAATATTGTCTAAAAACTCTTATCTGTTCTTTTCAATCATTTCTTAGTAAATTCAAGCAGCCGAGAGAACGATTTCTTCTGCGGTCGCGTGGATCGATATTGTCATGTTCGCCTCGCGTGCCAAAAGCAGTGTGTAGTAGGGCTGCACCGAATGCGCGTCGATCGGTTCTTCAGGCTTGTTGCCGGAATGGAGCTCCAGGAATTTGGGCGGCACGCGCAGCATCGGACCGCTCGCGGCGAGCGCAAAGCGTGGTTCCGTGTCGAGCTTTTCAAGCGTGACCGTAAGCTTGCCGCCACGCGGAATGGCAGCGTTGGCGACGAGAATGAGGTTGAGCAGCAGCTTTACCTTGTTCTTGGGCAGCAGCGCACGGGGTCCATTCCAGATCAGTTCCGGCTTCTCGTTCTTCAAGAAGGCGATCGCAACGGCCTCGGCATCGCCGGTGTCGATCATCATGCCGGCAGAACCGGCTGCGCCGAAGGCGATGCGGGCGAATTGCAGGCGGGCCGAAGCGTTTCTGGCGCTCTGGCGAATCAATTTCATGGCATCTTCGTCGGCGCCGCCTTCGTCGAGCAGCTCAAGCCCGTTGTTTATGGCGCCGACCGGCGAAATGATGTCGTGGCAGACCCGGCTGCACAAAAGCGCGGCGAGATCGGGTGCGGAAAGGGTGAAAAGCTCGGCCATCGGCGAAAGTCCCTGCAAAATTTCACTGGAGATGGCCGGGCGATCAATGATCACGCCTGTCCACACGAATCACGCTCGCTCTCCCAAGGCCTACTGAATACACAGCGCCTGAGCGTGCAGCAACAAATCCGGAATTGTCGCTATCGAAAATGGTGTGTTCACGCAGGGTGCGGATACTGCGGGCCGACGCGAAATCAGCGCGAAACCAGCCTACGAACCGCCATCTTCATGTGAAAGCTTAATGGTTGAAAAAGGATTACGGCATAGTTTGTCCTTAACAGTCATCCTTAACGGCCACCAAAGAGCCGCACGGATGCGAGGCGTCGGCGAAAGTGCTCCCTGACGGAGATTGGAAGCATGTTTTCCCGATACTACGACCGGAGTTTTTTCCGTGTCTTCACAGACCGGAGCTTTCTCCGTGTCTTCACAGACCGGAGCTTTCTCCGTGTCTTCTCAATGGCGATCGCTCTCATGGGCCTTGTCGTCTTTTCAACCTCGCCTTCGCGGGCCCAGGAATACACCGCTCAGGAGATCGTCGATTCCGGTCATAAATTCTTCGGTGCGACGTCGGGCGGGCTCGCCACCGTCGTGGAGAAGATTTTCTCCTCCTATGGCCTGCCCAATGGCTATTTGCTTGGGGAGGAGGGCTCGGGCGCCCTGATCGGTGGCCTGACCTATGGTGAAGGCACACTCTACACCAAGAATGCCGGCGATCACAAAGTGTTCTGGCAGGGCCCGTCGCTCGGCTGGGATTTTGGCGGCGAGGGCTCGCGGGTGATGATGCTGGTCTATAATCTCGACGATGTGAACAGCCTCTACAATCGTTTCGGCGGCCTTGCCGGCTCCGCCTACCTCGTGGCTGGCGTCGGCTTCAACGTGATGAAGAACAACAATGTGCTGCTGGTGCCGATCCGTACCGGCGTCGGAGCCCGGCTTGGCGTCAATCTCGGCTACCTCAAGCTTACCCAGCGCGCAACCTGGAATCCATTCTGAGCAAGCGGTTGCCTCGTCACCGCGATTGTTTCCAGGATCGACGGTGTGAACAATGCTGCGGCAGACCCTTGCCGCGGCACTGGAATTCCGTCATGCGAACGTGGCACAGTCCCTTACGGTTGTTTGCCGTTCATAACGGATAGTCACCTTGGTTCAGTCGGTCCTGTTCTTTGTCCTCGGCTTTCTCTGCGCCGGCTTTCTGGCGCTGATGATTGCTCCGGCCATCTGGCGGCGGGCCGTGATGCTGACCCGTAAACGCATCGAGGGCTCGATGCCGCTGACGCTGGCCGAGATCCAGGCGGAGAAGGATCGCATCCGCGCCGAGTTCGCCATGGCGACACGTCGGCTTGAGATGAGCGTCAAGGCGTTGCGCGAGAAATCGGCCGAACAGCTTGTCGAGATCGGCCGTGGCCGCGAAGCACTGAAGGAACTGGCGCTCGAGCGGAAGGACAAGGAACACGCCCTTTCCGCGCTCGAGGCCAAGGGCGAAGACCTTCGGCAGCGCAAAGACCAGTTGCAGCTTTTGTCGGATCGGCTTGCTCAAACCGAGCATGCCCTGGAAAAGCGTGTGCTCGAGCTGAAAAAACTGGAGCACATGTATGACGACGCCAGCTTTTCTTCCAGCAGCCGTCAGATCGAACTTGTGGCGCGCGAATCCGAATTGCAAAAGCTGGCCGATGATATTTCAGTGCTGCGCGGCCAGCGCAAGGAGGCCGACAGGCGCCAACAGGAGATCGCGGCCGAGAGCAAGGCCGCGCGAGACGCGTTGAAAGCCGAGAAGAAAAGGACCGGCGAACTGGACAAGAAGATCGAGCGCCTGCTCGCCACGCTTGCCGATCGCGAGGACAAGCTTGAACGCCGCGAAAAGGAAATCGCGCGGCTTCGCGAAAAGCTGAAAAGCGAAAGCGTGGAAAATGCGTCGGCAGCGGTGCGTCTCGTCGGAGCGCAAGGCGGTCAGGCCGATGTGGCCGTCAAGGGCGATATGGAAAAAGCTATCGCCAAGCTCGACAGCGACCGGGAGCAGTTGGAGGCGAGATTGACGGCACTGGCCAGCGAGAACAAGAGGCTGAAAACGGATCTTGCCGCCGACGCGGTATCCAGATCCGAAGGCGCCAGCGCTGCGTTGCGCGAGCAGATGAGCGACCTGGCGGCGCAGGTCGTAGCTCTGACGGCGAAGCTCGACGGGCCGGAATCGCCGATCGCAAAGGTTCTTGCGGCACCCAACCCACCGGGAAGCGGTGAACGCAGCCTTGCCGATCGCGTGCGGGCGCTGCAGCAGGCCGAATCGGCGCATTGAGCCCAGGCAGTGATGCTGACTTCTGCGGCTCAGGTCCTGCTTGCCGAGAAATGATGCAAGGCGATGGCTGACGCGGCGGCGACGTTCAGGCTGTCGAAGCCTTCCGTCATATCGATCCGCACCGTCCGCAGGCGGGCGAGCAGCATCTCGGGCAGGCCTTCGCCTTCAGTGCCGAGATAGAGTGCCAGCCGTTCGGTCCTTTTCGCATCGCGGATGTCGGTTTGTCCGCGCGGCGACAATGCGAATTGGCCGAAGCCCAGCCGATCGAGCGCCGCGGTAAAGCCGACGGTCTCAGCGAAGGAGGCAAAAGGAATTTTCAGCGCGGCGCCGACCGAAACGCGGATCGCCTTGCGGTACAGGGGATCGCAGCAGGTCGCGTCCAGAAACACGGCATCGGCGCCGAAGGCGGCGGCGTTGCGAAAGATCGAGCCCATATTGTCATGGTTGGCGATGCCGACCAGCACGACGATCAACGCGCGGGCGGGCAGGGCATCCAGCAAGGCCTCTGCAGGCTGCGCCTCGCCCTTGCGGCCGATCGCCAATATGCCGCGATGCATGTGAAAGCCGGCAATCCTGTCCATGACCTCGCTTGCTGCCGCGTAGACCGGAAGGTCCGCGGGCGCCTTGCGCAGGGTTGCGTCGAGGCCTGCCAGCCGGTTTTCGAGCACCAGCACCGATTCGGCGGTAAAGCGTTTGGCTGCGAGCAGCATTTCGAGCACCACCTTGCCTTCGGCAACGAAACGACCCTGCCGGCCGGCAAGATCGCGCTCGCGAATGTCGAGATAGGCGGCGACGCGCGGGTCTTGCGGGTCGTCGATACGAATGCTGCGCATGCTTGCCTCAACTGACCCGCATCGGCCCGATCATGGTGGGTTTTGCGACAGCACGACGCGTGGATCCAAAGTGTCAGAGCGTACCTTCTGCGTCCAAGTGGACGCAAGTCGCTCAAAAGCGCGTCGCGTTCGACCGACCTCAACCGACCTCTCGCGACGCGCTTTAGGTTGTTGTTTTATGCATGTCGTTATCGCAAAACCGCTGCACGGGCATGCTTTTGCGCGACATGCATCAGGAGTCGTCAGCGAGGCAAGGGGCGCTCGGACCAGTTATGCATGTTGCCGGCTTTGGGCGACATGCATTGGCCGGTCAAGTCCCGGAGCGACGCGGGCGGTATGCCATCTGCGATGGCTCACCCTCGCCGAAAATCCCGTCCAGCGTGTTGAGAAGTTCGCGCACGGCATCGGATTTGCAGGAATAGTAGATCATCTGCCGGTCGCGCCGGGTCTCGACGAGATCGAGCGCCCGCAGTTTGGCTAGATGCTGTGACAGGGCGGATTGGCTGAGCAGAACCTTTTCGGCAATAGCGCCGACCGACATTTCACCGTCGGCCAGGTAGATCATGATCAACAGTCGTTTCTCGTTGCCCATCAGCGTCAGAAACGAAGCCGCTGATTCGGCATTGGCGATTAGCTTTTTCGAGACCATCGATCCCCCATACCTTCCTGCTCCTCCGGCGCTATGGGGGCAATAGCGTCTGATTCCATAGGCTCACTTGCGAATGTGCGCTGGCGATTCAACGCTACCGGGAAAGCGTAGAACATCTCGCACAAACCTCAAGACTTGCTTTCGACCCGACGCGATTAACTGTCGGACTGTGTTTAATCCGCCACTCGGCCGGTTTTTGCCATGTCGACCAGAACATGCCTGAGCTCGCGCGCGGTCCTCAATGGCTCGGGAAAGAACACCCGGCAGATATCGTCGCCCAATGCCAGGTCCATGCCGTCGGCGTCAAAGCCGGTGACGACCCAGCCGTCGCCCGCCGCCTTGGCGAAGTGGCGCGCGTAGACGGCAATTGCGTCGCTATGGTCGGCATTCATATGGTCGAGGGCGGATTGTTCGCCAGCGGCAAGCTCTTCGACGATCGGCGCGGTCGTGACCAGATCGGCGCGTTCGAGCAGGTAGGCCTTGCCAAAGCCGCCGTTGAGACTGGCGCGCTCCAGCTCAAGGCGGAAGATCGAGAAGTCGCCAAGACCGGCATAGAGCTTCGCCTTGGGGTTGCGGTTGAGATAGCGCCGTTCGGCGCGGGCGTGCTCGTCGGATCCAGGCTCAAGCCGTGCCGCCCGACTGACGAGCGTCAACCGTGGGTGCGCCAGCGGGTCGCCCTTGGCGGGCTCGCCGACAAGCAGCGAACAGCGCGGGTCGGAAAGGATCGCGCCGGTATGGGCGGACAGCATCGATACAAGGATCAGCGGCGTGCCGTCGATATCGGTGGCGACACCAACCCTGCTGGCCAGCGGCGAACCGGTCCCGGGCTCGATCACCGCCAGCGCGCCGAAACGGGCACTGCGGATCAGCGTCTTCGCCAGCCTGATCGCTTCGGCGTCGGTCTCGCGGATCACGTCCTTCTTTCGATCGTTCAAATCCACACCGTCTTAAGCTGATCTTTGCTCTCCAGTTATCAACCTATCACACCGGATTTGACAAGGGCCCCAGATTTGAAAAGGGCCCCAGATTTGAAAAGGGCCTCAGTCTCGCTTTCCGAAAGGCCGAAGCGTGCCAGCACCGTCACCGCCTGACAATCGTGATCGGCCGGCATGGCGGCAAGCGTCGGCCGGGAGCGCGAAAAGCGAAAAGCGCGGCGCCGGGGCGGGGCGCTCAAGCGCACCCGACTTCAAGAAGGCGTTGCGAGCGCGATTGTGCGGATGATCCCTGGCTTCCCGCAGCGACAAGACCGGTGCGACGCAAGCATCGGTTGCAGCAAAGAGACGGTCCCAGTCGTCCCGTGATTTCTGCCCGACCCGATCGACAATGGCGGCCCGCATCTGCGGCCACAAAGTCCTGTCGTATTGGCCGCGTACAAAAATCTGGTCGAGCGGCAGCAGTCTTGCAAATTCGGCGAAGAACCGGGGCTCAAGGCAGCCGACGGCGAGGTGCCGTGCGTCCGCGGTCTCATAGGTGTCGTAAAAGGGCGCGCCGGAATCGAGCAGGTTCGCGCCACGCGTGTCACTCCACAGGCCCGCCGCCATCAGGGCGTGCACAGGTGTCGCCAGCATTGAAGCGCCCTCGGTCATCGCGGCGTCGATCACCTGACCCTTGCCGGAGCGCGAGCGCTCAAACAGGGCGGCCAGTACGCCGGCGACCAGCATCATGGCGCCGCCGCCGTAGTCGGCGACAAGGTTGAGCGGTGGGACCGGCCGGCCGCCTTGCTGGCCGATGGCATGCAGCACACCCGAATAGGCGAGGTAGGTGATGTCGTGGCCGGCACGTCCCGATAGCGGACCGTCCTGGCCGAACCCCGTCATGCGGCCGTAGATCAGGGCTGGATTGCGCGCCAGTACCGCATCCGGCCCGAGACCAAGCCGCTCCATGACATCGGGACGAAACCCTTCGACCAGCATGTCGGCCTTTTCGGCAAGGCGCAGCACCAGTTCGGCGCCTTCCCAGCGCTTCAGGTCAATCCGCAGGATGGAGCGGCCGTGACAGTCGATGTCGTATTCGTCCGGCAGCGCCAGAAATGGCTGGCTCGACCCAGCCCGCTCGATGCGCAGCACCTCGGCGCCCATCTCCGACAGCATCAGCCCGGCCAGCGGCACCGGTCCAAGCCCGGCCATCTCGATCACAGTCAGGCCGGCGAGCGGGCCGGTCTTCGCCTGAAGGGCGACTTCGGCACTCATGGTCGGCTACTTCGGCGCCATGCGGATGGCGCCATCGAGGCGGATGGTCTCGCCGTTGAGCATCTGATTTTCGATGATATGCAGCACAAGGGCTGCATATTCGGAAGGTTCGCCGAGACGGGACGGGAAGGGCACCGCAGCGCCGAGCGTATCCTGCACCTCTTGCGGCATGCCGGCCATCATCGGCGTCTTGAAGATGCCGGGCGCGATGGTGCAGACGCGAATGCCCGACCGGGCAAGGTCGCGCGCCACCGGCAGCGTCATGCCGACGACACCGCCTTTGGAGGCTGAATAGGCCGCCTGGCCGATTTGACCGTCAAAGGCGGCGACCGATGCCGTGTTGACGATGACGCCGCGCTCGCCGCCGTCCAGCGGCTCAAGCTTCGCGGCCTGGTCGGCGACGAGGCGGATCATGTTGAAGGTGCCGATCAAATTGACCTCGATCACCTGGCGGTACTGGTCGAGCGGGTGCGGACCGTCCTTGCCGATCGTCTTCATGCCGATGGCGATGCCGGCGCAATTGACCAGGATACGGGGTTCGCCGAACTTTTTTACCACTTCCGCCACTGAAGCAGCACCGCCATCGGCGCTGCTTACGTCGCATTGGATGGCGATGCCGCCGATATCGGCCGCAATCTTCGCCGCGCGCTCGATGCCGAGGTCGAGGATGGCAACGCCGGCACCCTTTGCGGCCAGTGCACGTGCCGTCGCCTCGCCGAGGCCGGAGCCGCCGCCGGTGACGATCGCAATCTGGCCGTTGGGGTTCATGTCGGCGTCCTCCATCCAAGCTGTGTTGATATTCAGGTGAGGCCGGCCTACAAGCAGTGGTCTCCTGCGCTTCCGGTGCTCACGTACCCAAAAGTACGCTCCGCTCCGGTTCTCGAATACCACCGTTTTCGGCTCGGCCCGACCTGAATCTCAACACACCTTAGTCGGGCACATGCTACGAAGCCCGACAGGACTGCGCAACAGCATCCGGATGGTCACGCCATCGCGGCGATTTGCGCGGCAATCCTTGCCTGATCTGCGTGGCAAACCTCCCCCACCAGCCGTGCCATCGCGCCCGGCACGATCTCATGCGACAACAGCCGGTCAGGATCGACCGGGCGCGGCATGGAGATTTGCCCACGCGGGATTCTCTTGAAGCCGAGCGGGCCGTAATAGGGCTCGTCGCCGACGAGCATCACCGCCGGCATGCCGGCCTTGGCGGTGGCCTCCAGCGCGATCGCCACCAGCCGGCGGCCAATGCCGAGATTCTTGTACGCCGGCCGCACGGCAAGCGGTCCGAGCATCAGCGCGGGGGGGGCGGCGGCCGCCCGGGGCGGGGGGCGCGGGGCGCTGGGGGCGCGGGCGCCGACACCGACTGGATCGTCTGCGCCCTGCTGCACGACATCGGCGACGTCTACGCAC